>JAUVWK010000068.1 GCA_030604165.1 Alphaproteobacteria bacterium
CGTGGCTCAGCACCACGGCGTTGCCGGCCGTCTTGTCGCCGACGCCCTCGCCGCCGGCGCCCTCCAGGCCGCTATCCGGCTCGCCGTCGCGCACCGCCCGCACTTGGCCGGCGGCGGCGGCCAGCACGGCAACGCCGCGCTTCATGGTCACCAAGTCGGGGACGCGAAAATCCGTGCCCCGATGGCCGTCATAGCTTAGCTCGCCACAGGTGTAATCGAACGCACCGGGCGCCGGATCGCGATCGACATAGAATTGGATGACGCAAAGCGCGCCCATGGCGCAGTCCACCGGCAGTCCGAACACCGGTGGTTCGAACTCAGCGTTGGCGTCGCGCGGGGTCGCCGCCAGCAGCAGCGCGCCGAGACCAAGCGCAACCGCCGCACCGAGCGCGCGCCTTCGGCAAGTGCGACCGGCGGCTTGGTGCAAGCGCCCTAATCCTCGGCCGGCAGGCGCACGACGAAGCGGGCGCCGGACGTGCTGGTCCGGTTCTCGCACACGATGCTGCCGCCGTGCGCCTCGAGGATCTGCCGCGAAATGCTCAGGCCAAGGCCCGAATGGCTGCCGAAGGCCTCGCCTTCCGGCCGGAAGCTGTAAAAGCGCTCGAAAATGGCCTCCCGCATGGCGTTGGCCACGCCCGGCCCCTCGTCCTCGACGTCGGCCCGCACCAAGCCGCCCTCGCGGCGCAGATGCAGGGTAATGCGGCCGCCGGGCGGGCTGAACGAACGGGCGTTGCTCAGGAGGTTCTGAAAGACTTGGGCCAAGCGGTCTTGCACGGCCATCACGACAAAGGGCCCGTCGCCCTCGACATCGAGCGCCACCCGTGGCGCCGTACCGTCGGTGGGGCCGGTCGCTTGCTGGATATCGACAAGGGTGGACAGCATGCCTTCGAGGTCCAGGCGCGTCGCTTCGGCGCGCGCGAGCTCGGTATCCAAGCGCGAGGCGTCGGCGATTTCGCTCAACAGCCGGTCCAGGCGGTTGACGTCTTGGGTGACGATGTCGAGCAACTGCTGGCGTTGCGCCGGGTCGTCGATGCGCTGGGCGGTTTCCACGGCGCTGCGCACCGAGCTCAGCGGGTTCTTGATTTCGTGCGCGACGTCGGCCACGAAACGCTCGATCGCGTCCATGCGTACCCACAGCGCCTCGGTCATGTCGTGCAAGGCCGCGGAGAGGTCGCCGATCTCGTCGCGGCGCGAGGTGAAATCGGGGATCGAAACCTTGCGGCCTTGTCCGGCGCGGACCCGCTCGGCGGCTTCGGCGAGGCGGCGCACCGGGCGCGTGATGGTGCCGGCCAGATAGAGCGAGAGCAACACCGTGATCCCGAGCGCGATGGCGAAGGCCCGTAGCACGGTGAAGCGTACCTCGCGGACGCTGCGCTGCACATCTTCGGCGCTCGCCGAGATGAGCAGCGCGCCCTGGATCCGCCGCAGCGGCTGCACCGGCAGCGCCACCTGCACGACGAGGCTGCCCAGATCCGATTGCCGGATGGCGCTGCCGATCTCGCCGCGGAGCGCGCGGGCCGCTTCCGGCAGACCGCCCACGGTCAGGCTTTCGTACTGTTCGGCGACGGGTGTGCGCGTGCCCGGGGGCAAGCCGGCGGCGAGCCAGTCATACGCGGCGTTCGCGAAACGCCTGAGCACACCGCCTCGATCCGGCGGCGGCAACATCTTGGTCTGCATACGCGCACCGGGCAGGCGCAGCGAATCGACCATCAAGGCGCCGGAGGAATCGAACAGGCGGATGCGCGTGCCAAACGGTATCGCGAGGCGCTGAAGCATGGTCCGCGCAATGTTCGGATCCAGCCGGCTTTCGCCCGCTTGGCCGCTCTCGACCACGCTTTCGCCGAGCGCGCCGGCGATCAGCGAGCCTTCTCGCGTCAAGGCATCGATCTTGGCGTCGAACAGCTCGTTTTGATAGCGCTCCAAATAGAAAAAGCCCGCCACGAGAATGGCGAGCGCCAGCACGTTTATGGCGAGAACGCGAGCGGTGAGCGAAGTGCCGAACCCGCGCCGCGTCAGCCGCCGCCGCGCCGGCCTCTTGCCGCTCGCCACCACCCGCGACGGCGCCTGGCCCGGCCGCTCGGGCTTGTCCGCATAGTTCGCTGTGCCGTTGTCAGCTTTGGACGTAGCGGTAGCCGACACCGTAGAGCGTCTCGATCTGAGCAAAGTTCGGATCGACCACCCTGAACTTTTTGCGGATTCGCTTGATGTGGCTGTCGATCGTTCGGTCGTCAATGTAGATATGATCGTCATAGGCCGCGTCCATCAGCTGGTTGCGGCTCTTCACATGGCCGGGACGCAAGGCCAGCGCCTTGAGCAGCAGAAACTCGGTCACCGTGAGAAGCACGGCGCCGCCGCTCCATGTGCAGGTGTGCCGCCCAGGATCGAGCACCATATTGCCGCGCACCACGATGGGCTCCTGGGTTGCCCCATCGGCCGGGCCGTCCTCCGCCACCCGGGTCCGGTCGCCGCGGCGCAGGATCGCGCGCACCCGCTCGATCAGCAGGCGCACCGAGAACGGCTTCTTGACGTAGTCGTCGGCCCCCACCTGCAGGCCAAGAAGCTCGTCCGCCTCTTCGTCCTTCGAGGTCAGGAAGATGACCGGGATCTGGCTATGTTTGCGCAGCCGGCGCAGCAGCTCCAGGCCATTAATCTGGGGCATCTTGATATCCAGGATGGCCAGGTCCGGGGGGCGGTCCAGGATATCGTTGAGGCCTTTTAGCGAGTCGCTGTAGCCGCGTACGGCGAAGCCCTCGGCCTCGAGCGCGATGGTAACCGAGGTCAGGATATGTTGGTCGTCATCGACCAGTGTAACGGTGTATTCCACGGCTCTTGGTGTCTCCTGCCGCTTATTATAGGGCACATCATGCGGCCAGGTTGGGGCCAGATTGGGCATGGGGCGTATTTTTCGGTCACATTGGGGCGAGATTAGGGCGGCGGGCCGATATTTATCCACTAGTAGCGGGCGATCGGCCGGCGGCAGACGACGAAAAATCGTAGGGTCAGGGCGCCGCTGATCGCCATGGTCCCGGCCAAAAGGCCCCACATCAGCCCATCCACCCCGATTTCAACAACAAATCCAAGTATATAACCAACGGGTACCGCGATGCCCCACCAGGCGATGAGCTGCAAGAAAGGCGGGACCCAGACGTCCGCGACCCCTCTCAGCGCCCCCATCAGGACCGCCTGGGCGCCGTCGAACACGAGCACCAGCCCGGCGATGGTGATCAATGGCACGGCGGCATTCAACACCGCGGCGTCGTCGGAATAGATCGCGGCGAGCGGCCCGCCCAGGCCGAGGAACGGCCCGGCCATACAGAGCATGAAGACGACAATCAGGATCGCCCCGGCCCAGCCGGCGCGGGCGACGTCGGTGGCGTCGCGCCGGCCCACCGCGTTGCCGACCCGGATGGTGGTGGCGGTGGCGGTCCCGATCGCGGCCATGAAAACCAGCGCCACCAGATTGAGGGCGATCTGATAGCCGGCGAGCGGCACGGTGCCGAGCAGGCCGGCCATCATGGTGAGGGCGCTGAAGGCGGCCGCCTCCAGGCCCCGCGCCGCGCCGAGCGGATAGCCCAACCGACGCAGCTTTTTGGCCAGGCGCCAAGCGTCGCTGAGCCGCCCGCGCACGCCGAAGCGCTGGCCGTCGCGCATCAATAGAACATAGCCGCCGAGCGCCGCCAGCATGGCCCAACGCACGGCCGAGGTGGCGACGGCGGCGCCCTCGGCGCCCATGGCCGGCGCGCCCAGATTGCCGTAGATGAAGACCCAGTTGAGCGCCGCGTTCACCAGCACGGCGCCGAGCATGACCAGCATGCCGGGCAACGGCCGGCTCAGGCCCTCGAGGAAAAACGAGGTGGCGACCCACATGATCAAGCCGGGAAAGCCCCAGGCGATGACGCGCAGCACGTCGCCGCCGCCCCGCGCCAACTCCGGCGTTTGTCCGATGGCGCCCAGTGCCCATTCGCCGAAGAGGCAGAGCAGCGCCATGACGGTGCCGAAAAACAAGCCGTAAAGCACGCCGATGCGCCAGAATTGGCCGCACTCGGCGTCGCTGCCGGCGCCATGGGCCTGCGAGACCAATATCACCGTGCCTTGCAGCAGACCGACCCCGATCAGAATCATGACGATCTGCGCCGCGTTCGAGGCCGCGTAGAAGGCGAGCTGGAGCGTGGAATAATGACCCACCATCGCGGTGTCGACCGCGACCATGATCAGCAGCCCCGCGCGCGCGATCACCACCGGCACCGCGAGCCGCAGCGTGCGGCGCAGATGCTGGCGAAGGGTCATGGAAGTGGTGGCGGCGGTCGGCGGCGCGGTGGATTTACCCTCGGAGGTCATGCGGCGAGACCCTATCCGATCGCCCCATGGCGCGAAAGCGAGGCGCGCCGCATGCCGCGATAACCCTCAATAACCATAATGTGATTTTGGTTGTTGCCCCGGTGGCGGCATATTTGCGAGATTATGTCGCGAAGCAGGGCATAGGGGGTTTGATATCATGGCGCACCGTCATACCGCGCCGCCATCGGACACGGCACTGCGTGTCAAGGCGCTGGAATCTCTTCTCGTGGAAAAAGGTCTCGTCGACCCCAAGGCGCTCGATGAGGTCATCGATACTTACGAAAACAAGGTGGGTCCCCGCAACGGCGCCAAGGTCGTCGCGCGGGCCTGGGTCAACCCCGATTACAAGGCGAGGCTGCTCGACGACGGCACTGCCGCGATCGCCGAACTCGGCTTTTCCGGCGTGCAGGGCGAGGACATGGTGGTCATCGAGAACAAGCCGAAGGTGCACAATCTGTTGGTCTGTACGCTGTGCTCCTGCTACCCGTGGCCGACCCTCGGCTTGCCGCCGGTATGGTACAAGGCGGCACCCTATCGGGCCCGGGCGGTGAGCGATCCGCGCGGCGTCTTGAAGGAGTTCGGCGTTACTCTTGCGGACGATGTGGAAGTCCGGGTTTGGGACAGCACCGCCGAGCTGCGCTACATGGTTTTGCCCGAGCGTCCGGGCGGTACGGATGGCATGAGCGAGGCCGAGCTGGCGGCGCTGGTGACGCGCGATGCCATGATCGGCACCGCCAAGGTCGCCGCCCCTTAAACAGCACCGCGCGCGGGACGCCGATCAAGGGGATCACTAGGAGATCAAGATGAACGGAATCCACGATCTCGGCGGGATGCACGGCATGGGGCCGGTCGATCCGGAGCGCAACGAGCCCGTGTTTCACGAGGAATGGGAACGGCGCGTGTTTGGGCTCATGATCGCGACCTTCGGTGGCGGTCATTACAACGTCGACGAGTTTCGCCACGGCATCGAGCGCATGGATCCCGCGCATTACCTGACAACCAGCTACTACGAGCACTGGCTGCACACCGTCGAGACCCTGTTGATCGAAAAAGGCACGATCACACGCAAGGAGCTCGATGCCCGCCAGGCCAAGCTTGCCAAGGGAGGGTCGTGATGCCGGTCCTTACCGCCGATATGGTCGAGGGGCTGGTCAAAACCGGGGCCTCGTGTCGAGTCGACGCCGACGTCAAAGCGAAATTCAAGCAGGGCGACAAAGTCATCGCCCGCAACATCAATCCGCCGACGCACACGCGCCTGCCGCGTTACGTGCGCGGCAAGCGCGGGGTGATCGCTCTCGATCATGGCGTCTTCGCCTTTCCCGATACCAGTGCGCACGGCAAGGGCGAGACGCCGCAGCATGTCTACAGCGTACGCTTTACCGCCCGCGAGCTGTGGGGCAAGGACGCCTCCGAGCGGGATAGCCTCAATATCGATATGTGGGACGATTATCTGGATCCGGCGTAGCCCGGCCTCGGGGACGTCGCGGCAGGGGGATTAAAGACATGGCGGAGCCGTTGATCCCGGATACAATGACGGCGCTACCGCGGGACGAAAGCGGGCAGACCTTCGCCGAACCATGGCAGGCCCAGGTTTTCGCCTTGACGGTCAGGCTGTCACAGGCAGGATATTTCACCTGGACGGAATGGGTCGACTATTTCAGCGCCGCCGTCGCGGCCGACAAGGACCGGGCGCAGGCCGACCACGGCGCGGCCTATTTCCTGCAGTGGCTGGCGGCGCTCGAGCGGATCGTCGATGCCAAGGGATTGGCCTCGACCCAGGAGTTGCTCGAGCGCAAGGCCGCCTGGAAAGACGCGGCGCACAACACGCCGTTCGGGGAGCCGATCGAGCTCCGGCGGGTCTCGGCCCAGGGCTGAGGCGCGCGTGCGGACGATAGCTAAGGGGACGACCAAGGGAAGATGACAATATCCAATAGCTCTTCAGCGGCACCGACCCGACCGACCCAAGCTGCTTCGGTGAGAAGCATCGCGCGGCTCTGGCCCGTCGTGTTCGCCATGCTGCTCGGCGTGTTCATCGTTTACGGCGCCGGCTTCGCCAGTCCGGCGAGCCTGCACAACGCCGCGCACGATTCGCGTCACTCCTTCGCTTTTCCCTGCCACTAGGCCAGCGGAGGCGGGGCCATGCTCGGCAGGATATTGCTGCCGGCCGTGATCGTCGGCGTTCTCGCCGGCGGCTTGCTCACGGCGCTGCAGCAAATCGAGGTCGTCCCGCTCATCCTCGAAGCCGAGACTTACGAGAACGGTGTTGTGGCGAGCGGCGGCGAGGCCCAGGCGCACGCCGACGGGACGCATGATCATGGGGCCAGCGCGGGCGAGGCACAGAGCTTGGATTCCGAAAACGGCTTGGAGCGCACCGGCTATTCGCTGCTTGCGAACGTGGTGACGGCGGCCGGATTCGGTCTGCTGCTGTCCGCCGCCTTTACGCTGCTGGGCGTCGCCGGTCGGCGCGTCGACTGGCGCAAGGGACTGCTTTGGGGGCTGGCGGGCTTCGGCGCGGTCCAGCTCGCGCCGGCGCTCGGGCTGCCGCCCGGATTGCCCGGCAGCGCTGCCGTTGCCCTGGAAGCGCGGCAAACATGGTGGCTTCTGACCGCGGTCTTGACGGCGCTCGGGCTCGGGCTGATCGCGTTCGCGCCATGCCCGTATCTGCGCGTGCTTGGCGTGGTGCCGATCGTCATCCCGCATCTGGTCGGCGCGCCTCTGGCGGAACCGTCGGCCGGCCTCGTGCCGCACGAGCTGGCGGTGCGCTACGTCTATGCCTCGCTGCTCACCAATGCCGTGTTTTGGCTGGCGCTGGGCGCGCTGACGGCGCACCTGCACGGGCTGTTCGCAGCCCGGCGAGAGCAAGCGGCAGCGGCCTGACCCTTCGCCTCTCTCCGGCGCCTCTCTCCGGCGCAACGGCGTTTTTCCCGCGTCTTCCCGGGGCGTGCTTGAATCGCTCAATTGATGGGTGTTGAATAGCGCCGACGTACGCTGCCGTGCTGCGGCCTGCGGCCGAGCCCAACGTGCGCTGGTCAACATCAAGAAGTTACACCGCGGGAATCCCATGGAACAAAAAGGACCGCAGATCAGCAGCCACGGGCTGGATAGACTGGGCTTGCGCGATATCAAAACGGCACACTGGAATTACGCCGCGCCCGCGCTTTACGAGGAAGTGGTTCGCCGCGACGAGGGCATCATCGCCGAGGGCGGCGCGTTGGTCGTGCGAACCGGCGAACATACGGGCCGTTCGCCGAACGATAAATTTACCGTCCGCGAGCCGTCCACCGAGGCCGACATCTGGTGGGGCGATGTCAACCGGCCGTTCGAGGCCGAGGTCTTCGACAGCATCCACGCGCGCCTGCTGGACTACCTGCGGGGCAAGGAGGTCTTCGTTCAGGATTGCTACGCCGGCGCCGATCCCTCTTTTCGCCTGTCGATCCGCGCGATATCGGAATATGCCTGGCACAGCCTGTTCGCCCGCAACCTGTTCATCAATCCGCCCGCCGAGGACCTGGCCCGCCACGAGCCCGAGTTCACCATCATCCAGGCGCCGGGGTTCAACGCCGATCCGGCGGCCGACGGCACCAATTCCGAGACCGCCATCCTGGTCAATTTCGCCAAGAAGCTGGTGCTCATCGCCGGCACCTCCTACGCCGGCGAATGCAAGAAGTCGGTGTTCACCATTCTCAACTTCCTGCTGCCGGCGCGCGGCGTTTTGCCGATGCATTGCTCGGTCAATGTCGGATCGGATGGCGGCGCGGCGGTGTTTTTCGGCCTCTCCGGCACCGGCAAGACGACGCTCTCGGCCGATCCGCGGCGCACCTTGATCGGCGACGACGAGCACGGTTGGAGCCAGGACGGCTTGTTCAATTTCGAAAGCGGCTGCTATGCCAAGGTGATCCGCCTGTCGCAAGAGGCCGAGCCCGAGATTTATGCCACCACCGGCAGGTTCGGCACCGTGCTCGAAAACGTGGTGGTCGATCCGCAAAGCCGGGCGCTCGATCTGGATGACGCGCAACTCACCGAGAACACGCGCGGCGCCTACCCGCTCTCCTTTATCCCGAACGCCAGCCCGACCGGAGTCGCCGGGCATCCCAAGACGGTCATCATGTTGACGGCGGACGCCTTCGGCGTGCTGCCGCCGATTGCGCGGCTCAGCCCGGCGCAGGCCATGTACCATTTTCTGTCCGGCTACACGGCCAAGGTCGCGGGCACCGAAAAAGGGCTCGGCAAGGAGCCCCAGGCGACCTTTTCCACCTGTTTCGGCGCGCCGTTCATGCCGCGCCATCCTTCGGTCTATGCGCGCATGCTGCGCGACCGTATCGAGCAGACCGGCGCCTCGTGCTGGCTGGTCAACACGGGCTGGACCGGCGGCGCCTACGGGGTCGGCAGCCGCATGAGCATCGCCTATACCCGGGCCTTGCTACGCGCGGCCCTCGACGGCACGCTCGACGACGTGCCCATGTCGCGCGACAATCTGTTCGGCCTCGAAGTCCCGCAAAGCTGCCCGGACGTGCCGGAATCGGTGCTCAATCCGCGCGGCACCTGGGGCGACAAGGCGGCCTACGACACCATGGCCCGCGACCTGGTGGGGCGGTTCCACAAGAACTTCACCCAGTTCGAGTCCCATGTCGGCGACGAGGTAAAGGCGGCGGCGCCCAAGGCCGCCTGACTATCGCGCGGCGCTCGCGGGTTTGCTCGCGGGCTTTGACGCGGGTTGGCGCCAGTCGTCTTCGGGCGAGGTGATCTCGCGAAACCCGTTGATCGTTTGGGCGCTTTCCTTCGGCAAGCCGAGCATGTTGACCGAAATGGTCTTGCCGAACACGTTCTCGGCCAAGCCGAGGAAATTGTCCGGGTTGAACAGCCGCGGCAGGTGCCAGTAGAGCCGATAGTCGAGTGCGAAGAGTTGCTTGATCAAGCTCGCCGACTGCTCGCGCCGGTCATTTTCCAGATACAAGACGGGTCGCTGGCTGCGAATGGTCGCGTCCGCGCCCGTGATCACTTCGCCTTCCATGCCCTCCACGTCGATCTTGATGAAATGGCAGGCCTTGAGTCTGAAGGCGTCGAGCGGCATGACCGGAACCGGCTCGCCGCCGGCCGACCCGCCGACCGCCACGCCGCCGAAATTACCCTCGGCCCCATAATCGACGCGCGGCACGGTGGTGCGACCCGGCTGCCGCCCGGCCGCCGCGTGATAGGTGTGGACGTTGCCAAGCCCGCCGAGCGCCACGTTGGCGCAGAGGATTTGCAAAAGCTCGCGCTGGGGTTCCAGGGCCAGCACCGCGCCCTTCGGTCCGACCGCCTTGGCGAAGAACACCGTGTGGCTGCCCATATTGGCGCCGACTTCGATCACGATCTGACCGGGTTTCACGAGCTGGCGAAACAGCGCGACCTCGCCTTCCGAGTATTCGCCGTAGAGGTCTAGCGAGCGGCCGACATACTGATCGGTGGTCAAATAGAGCATCGGGCCGTGGCGGCATTGCCGCAGGCGGGCGCGCTCTCCCTCGAACAACATCTCGCCGCTCATCGCTGGTTGCCTCTGAAGCAGTTCTCCGCGCGGGTGCCGCCCGGCAGTCGCGGGCCACCGATGTCCCCGTTATGAAACGGTTAATCATCGATTAGGACAATTATCGCAGTATCTCCTTAACCATAATTGAACGGGCGAAGGGCGCATGTCAGATTTGGAACCCCGCCACGGCGGGCGTCTCCAGTATTGCGTACCGCGCGGGCTTGTTGGTTATCGGCTCGGCGACCCCTGTCGGCGCGGTATGCGTGGCGCCGTCCCGCGCCGCTGCGCTCGGCGATCCTAAGCGCCCGGGCCGGCATGGCACTCGGATCCACCACCAAGGTTGGGCGCAAAGTCAGTATTGCCGCCCTGGTGCTGCTGCTGCCGCTGGTTATTTTCATGGTGCTGGTGCTGCGGGAGAAAAGCAGCGACATCGAGTTCACC
>JAUVWK010000351.1 GCA_030604165.1 Alphaproteobacteria bacterium
GCGCCTCGCCATGGGCGAGGCCGATGCGCCCGCCCGTGGAGCTGCCGTCAGGATAGAAGCGAATGCCACCGGTGGTCTCGTCGCGCTGCGTCGAACGCGCAGTGTAAAGCGACAGCTCTATGGCCGCGGCCAGCGTCTTCGGTTTGCGTTCCTCCGGCCAATCCGCCCGCCAATAGCGCCGCGCCTCGACGTCGAGCAGGAACTCGACCTCCCGGTTGCCGGTCACGGCGGCGCCGCGGGCGCTGCGCAATCCGGCGCTCAGCTCGCTGGCCGCCGCCTTGAGCTCGGACTTGGAAACACCGGACGACAACATCGGCACGGCCATGGCCAAGCCGAAGGCGAGCAGCGCCATGACGATCACCAGCTCGAGCAGGGTAAAGCCGCGCGCACTGCGCCACCGCCGCGACCCGGAGCGGATCCGAGCGAAGCCGGAGCGAAACCGCTGCGCCATGCGCCTGGCCGCGGGGTTTCTCAAACCAGTTCATAGACGCCGAAGGTGGCGACCAGGATCGAGCCGAGGATGCCGGCGACGATCAGGCCCAGACCGATGGTCAGCAAAGGGGTGAGCACCGCGAGCATGCGTTGGATGCTGCGCCGCACCTCCTGGTCGTAGATTTCGGCCACCTTGAGCAGCATGTCGTCGAGCCGGCCGGTCTCCTCGCCGACCCGCAGCAGATGGGTCGCGCGCTTCGGAAAGACGCCCGAGGCGGCGAGCGGCCGCGCGAAACCCCGGCCCTGCTTGAGCTCCTGCGCCACCGCCTCCAGGGCCTCGGCCATGACCGCGTTGCCGACCGCTTGGCGCACGATGGCGAGCGCGTTGAGGAGCGCGACGCCGTTGCTGAGCAGGGTGGCCAGCGTGCGGGCGAAGCGCGCCACCTCGATTTTCGCCACCACCTCGCCGAGCAGCGGGAGCCGCAGCAGAAACCCATCCCAGCGATAACGCGCCCCCGGCAGCTTGAGCCAGCCGCGCGCGAGCAGCGGCCCGAGCAGCACCAGGAGCGCGATCACCCACCAATAGGACTTCAGCGCGCTGCCGACCGCCATGACGATCTGCGTCGCCAGCGGCAGCGCCTGCCCGGCCTCCTCGAAGATCGGCTGGAACTGCGGGATCACGAAGATCAGCAGAAAGACGATCGAGCTCGCCGCCGTGAGCATCAGGATGACCGGATAGATGAGCGCCGATTTGACGCTTTCGCGAACCGCCTCGGCCTCTTCCATATATTCCGAGAGCCGCAGCAAGACCTCGTCCAGCGAGCCGCCGGCCTCGCCGGCGCGCACCAGGCTGGCGTAGATGCGGGGAAAGACCTCGCCCTCCGCCTCGATGGCGTCGCCCAGCGTGCCGCCGCCGCGCACCGTCTCGAAGAGGCGAAGCAGCAGCTTTTTCGCGCTCTCGCGGTCGGCCAGGTCGATCAGAATCTCGAGCGACTGATCCAGCGGCAAGCCGGCGTTGAGCAGCGTCGCCAGCTCGCGGGTCAGGCTCGCGACATCGCGCCGCGCGATGCGCCGCGCGCCGAAGACGTCTTTCCTGAGCAGGCCGCCGAGCGAGGCGCCCGCCACCGCGTCGGCGCGGATCGGCACATGGCCGAGATCGTGCAGCCGGTCGATGACCTCGCTCTGGCTGCTCGCCTCCATCTCGCCGTCGACCACCTCGCCCACTTGATCGACCGCCTTGTAGCGGAACAGCGGCACCTTTTAAGCCTCGCCGACGACCCGCAGCACCTCTTCGAGCGAGGTCACGCCGTCGAGCGCCTTGGCCATGCCGTCCTCGAAGATCGTCCGCATGCCGTTTTCGATCGCCGTGCGCCGGATCTCGAAGGCCTCGGCCTGCTGCAAGACCAGCTGGCGGATCGGATCCGACATCACCAGCAGCTCGGCGACGCAGGTGCGGCCGCGATAGCCGGTGTCCCGGCACGCCTCGCAGCCCTTGGCGCGATAGAGCGTGATCTGGCTTTGCGTGGTAAAGCGGTCGAGGCGCGCCTGTTCGACCAGCTCCGGCAGCACCTCGTAGGGGGCGCGGCAAGCGGGGCAGAGCTTGCGCACCAGCCGCTGCGCGATGATGCCGGTGACGGTCGAGGTCAGCAGATAATCCTCGAGCCCCATATCGAGCAGCCGGGTGACCGTGGCCGGGGCGCTGTTGGTGTGCAGCGTGGAAAGCACCAGATGGCCGGTGAGCGCCGCCTGAACCGCGATCTGCGCGGTCTCGAAGTCGCGAATCTCGCCGATCATGATGACGTCCGGGTCCTGGCGCAGGATGGAGCGCAGCACATTGGCGAAGGCCAGTCCGATCTGCGGCTTGACCTGAATCTGGTTGACGCCCTCGATCTGATATTCGACCGGGTCTTCCACCGCCAGCACCTTGCGGTCCGGCGAATTGAGCTCCTGCAACGAGGCGTAGAGCGTCGTGGTCTTGCCGCTGCCGGTGGGGCCGGTCACCAGGATGATGCCGTTGGGCTTGGCCAGCAGCTCGAGATAGGCCTGCGCCGCGTCGGCGGCGAAGCCGAGGGCGGTGAAATCCAGCACCGCGTTGCCGCGGTCGAGCACGCGCATCACCACGCTCTCGCCATACATGGTCGGCACGGTGGAGACGCGCAGGTCGATCTGCTTGCCCCGCGTGGCCAGCTTGATGCGGCCGTCCTGCGGCAAGCGGCGCTCGGCGATGTTGAGCTTGGCCATGATCTTGACGCGCGAGACGGTCGCGGCCGCGAGCCGGCGCGGCGGCGCTTCGATTTCGCGCAGCACGCCGTCGATGCGGTAGCGCACGCGCAGCCGGGTTTCGAAGGGCTCGATATGGATATCCGAGGCGTTGCTTTCGACCGCGTTGCCGATCAGCAGATTGACCAGGCGGATCACCGGGGCCTCGCCGGCCATGTCCTTGAGCCGCTCGGCGTCTTCTTCCGCGTCGGCGCCATGGGCCTCGTCGAGATCTTCGATAAGCTCGCCGATCGTCGTCTTGCCGCTGCCATAGAGGCGTTCGTAAGCCGCCTCCAGATCGGCCGGCACGGCGATGCGCGGCAGGGTTGCCTTGCCGGTGAGCAGCTCGACCGCCTGGATCGCGAAATCGTCCAGCGGATCGGCCATGGCGAGCACCAGGCCCTCGGCCGTGTCGGCCAGCGGGATGAGCCGCGACTGTTTGAGGAACTTGGGACTGAGGCGGCCGTCGAGCACCGGCATCTGCGGGTAGTCGGCCGGGGTCAGCAAGGGCAGGTCGAGCAACTCGCCGAGCGCCTCGGCGAGGTCGCGTTCGGCGGCGAGGCCGAGCTTCATGAGGATCACGTGCAGCCGCTCGCTGCGCCCGGCGCGCAGACGCCGCGCCCGCTCGAGCCCGGCCGCCTCCAGCTTGCCGCGGTCGACGAGCCAACGGCCGAGCGCCTCCTCGAAGCCCTCCGTTTCAATTTCCCGGACACTCATGGCCCCGCACAATACCCCTAATTCGCCTGCGCAGGGCAACGCGAAAGTAGTGGGCTAGCGGTGCAAAGGGCCGCCGCGCGGAGGATTTCCCGCTGGCGCGGGGCGGCCACCGGCCCAAACGAATAATGCTCAACCGAAGGCGAGCGGCCCGTAGAGCCAGACCAGCCAGGTGGCGAGGCAGAGATGCGGGCCGAAGGCGATCGCCTCGCCCGCCGCCAGCCGGCGCCGCAGCGCCGCGCGCGCCAGCACCATGACCAGCGCGCTCGCCGCCGCCAGCAGCACGACGCTGGGCAGCCCCACCCAGGAGACCCAGGCGCCCGCGGCGGCGAGCAGCTTGGCGTCGCCCAAGCCGAGGCCCTCGCGCCCGCGCAAGCGGCGGTAGAGCAACGCGATGGCGGCGAAGGCGGCGAAACCGCCGAGCACGCCATAGGCGTGATCCCAAAGGCTCGGCACGCCGACGAAATAGGCC
>JAUVWK010000002.1 GCA_030604165.1 Alphaproteobacteria bacterium
ATCGCTTCGGCCTGCTTCGCCCCGGCGCGCGGGTCGTCGATCTCGGCGCGGCGCCCGGCGGCTGGAGCCAGGTGGCGGTCGAGCGGGTCGGCGCGGCCGCCGGCAAGGGCCTGGTGCTCGCCGCCGACGTGGGCGCGATGGAGCCCCTGCCGGGGGCGACGGCGCTGCTGCTCGACGCGCTGGACGCGGACGCCGCCACGGCCATCCGGGCCGCGCTCGAGGGGCCGGCCGACGTCGTGCTCAGCGATATGGCGGCGCCGGCGACCGGCCACGCACCGACCGACCACTTGCGCGTCATGGCGTTGTGCGAGGCCGCGCTCGACATCGCCGAGCAAATTCTCGTCCCCGATGGCGCCTTCGTCGCCAAGGTTCTGAAAGGCGGCGCCGAGCGCGCCTTGCTCGAACGCCTCAAGCGCGCCTTCCGGCGCGTCAAGCACGCCAAGCCGCCGGCCAGCCGAAGCGAATCGGCGGAGGCCTATGTCGTGGCGCTGGGTTTTCGTGGCGGCTCGGCCTGATCGGCCCTGGTCTGGCCTGATCGGCCCTGGTCTGGCCTGATCGGCCTTGGCCTAATAGGCGTTTGGTGTATATTGGCGCCCCATCCAAAGCCGAGGGGGCCATGGAGATCCGGGACGCCCTAACTTTCGACGACGTGCTGCTAGAACCCGCGGCGTCGAACATCCTGCCCGCCCAAACCGACACCCGAACCCGCGTTACCAACACCATCCCGATCGGCATTCCGATCATCTCCGCCGCCATGGACACGGTGACGGAGAGCCGCCTCGCCATCGCCATGGCGCAGGCCGGCGGCATGGGCATCATCCACAAGAATCTCACCATCGAGGGCCAGGCGGACGAGGTGCGCAAGGTCAAGAAGTTCGAATCGGGCATGGTGGTCAATCCACTGATCATCTCGCCCGAGCGGCCGTTGGCCGACGCCTTGGCGCTCAAGGAAAAGCACGGCATCTCGGGGCTCCCGGTGGTCGAGGACGGCAGCGGGCGGCTGGTCGGCATCCTGACCAATCGGGACGTCCGCTTCGTGACCGATTTGAGCCGGCCGATCAGCGAGGTGATGACCCGCGACAATCTGGTTACCGTGCGCGAGGATATCAGCCGCGAGGAGGCCAAGCAGCTCCTGCACCGCTATCGCATCGAGAAGCTGCTGGTGGTGGACGGCGAATACCGCTGTATCGGTCTGATCACGGTCCGGGACATCGAGCGCGCGCAGGCCCATCCCGACGCCTGCAAGGACGAGCGCGGCCGGTTGCGCGCGGGCGCGGCCACCGGCGTCGGCGAGGAGGGGGTGCGCCGGGCCGAGGCGCTGTTCGAGGCGGGCGCGGACCTCGTCGTGGTGGACACGGCGCACGGTCACAGCGAGCGCGTCGCCCGCACGGTCGCGGCGATCAAGAAGCTCAGCAATCATGGGCAAGTGGCGGCCGGCAACGTGGCCACGGCCGAGGGCGCCAAGGTCTTGATTGAGGCCGGCGCCGACGCCATCAAGGTCGGCATCGGGCCCGGCTCCATCTGCACCACGCGTATCGTCGCCGGTGTCGGTGTGCCGCAGCTCACCGCCTTGGTCGATGTGCTGGCGGTGGCGCGCGAGCACGACATTTCGGTGATCGCCGATGGCGGCATCAAATATTCCGGCGATTTGGCCAAGGCCATCGCGGTCGGCGCGGATTGCGCCATGATCGGCTCGCTCTTCGCCGGCACCGAGGAAAGCCCCGGCGAGGAATTCCTTTATCAGGGACGCTCCTACAAGCATTACCGCGGCATGGGCTCGCTTGGGGCCATGGCGCGGGGCTCGGCGGATCGCTATTTCCAGGAAGAGATCGCCGATCAGCTCAAGCTGGTGCCGGAAGGCATCGAGGGGCGCGTCCCGTTCAAGGGGCCGGTGGGCAACATCGTGCACCAGCTCGTCGGCGGCCTGCAGGCGGCGATGGGCTATACCGGCTGCAACAACGTCGCGGAGATGCAAAGCAACTGCCGCTTCGTGCGCGTCTCTGCGGCGGGCTTGCGCGAGAGCCACGTGCACGATGTCGCGATCACGCGCGAGGCGCCCAACTATCCGGAACGCAGCTGATATCAAGAGGCGGTCGCGTTGATTTGATCAGACGCGACTGCATTGGCGCCGCGCGAACCCTATATAATAAAGCTATCCGCAGGCATCGCCTGATTGGGTTGTGGAGGGCCGACGATGAGACCTGCAACGATCTGCGCCTGGCTGGTTGTGGTCGCCGGGCTGGCAATCTGGCCGCTTGCCGAGGCGGGCGCGGCCGGCTCGCGCAGCGATAGCAAGGCCGCCGCGCCGGGCACCGACCAGAGCCTCGAGCGCGGCGAACAGGCGATCGAGAAGGGTGATTTCAGGGCGGCGGTCAAGCGCCTGGAGAGGGCGGTCAGGCTGGATGCGCGCAACGCCGACGCCTTCAACCTGCTGGCCTATAGCTACCGCAAGCTGGGCAAGCTGGACCCTGCCTTCGAGAATTACGCCAAGGCGCTGGCGCTCGACCCGGCGCACAAGGGGGCGCACGAATATCTCTGCGAGACCTACCTGCTGGTGGGCGAAGTGGCCAAGGCGGAGGAGCATTTGTCGATTCTGCGGCAGCTTTGTCCGGACGGCTGCGAGGAAAGCGCCACGCTCGAACAAGCCCTTGCCCGGCACAACGCGGGCGGCGACGACCACGCCCTGCTCGAGGACGAAACCTGGTAGCAGGCGCGTGGTCCGTGCGATGGGACGCGGCTTGCACGGTGGTGTCAGGCGTGTGTAGCCTAGGGCGCTATCCGTTGTAACGGTTCCAGCCCGCTCCCCCTCCCGGCCACCCACAAGCGTACCCTGCCATGGCTGGCCGGGAGGGGGAGCGGGCCGGAGCGATTCCACGTCAGTGGATCATGGGCTCGCAATGACCGACCGTATCCTGATTCTCGATTTCGGCTCGCAAGTGACCCAGCTGATCGCCCGGCGCATCCGGGAGAGCGGCGTTTACTGCGAAATCCATCCCTACGACATGGACGACGCGGCGCTCGAACGCTTTCAGCCGCGCGCGATCGTGCTCTCCGGCGGGCCGGCGTCGCTCACCGCGCGCGCCGCGCCGCGGCCGTCCGCCAACGTGTTCAGCGCCGGCGTGCCCGTGCTCGGCATCTGCTACGGCATGCAAGCCATGTGCACGGCCCTGGGCGGTGCGGTGGAACCGGCGGAGCATCGCGAGTTCGGCCGCGCCTATCTCGATATCGTCGATAGCTGCGCTTTGTTCGAGGGCGTTTGGCAAAGCGGCGGGCGCGAGCAGGTGTGGATGAGCCACGGCGACCGGGTGATCGGCTTGCCCGAGGGCTTTCGCCCGGTCGCGGTGACCGATGCGGCGCCGTTCGCCGCCATCGCCGACGAAGCGCGGCGCTTCTACGGCGTGCTGTTTCATCCCGAAGTGATGCACACGCCGCACGGCGCGGCGCTGCTCGCCAATTTCGCCCGCCGCGTGGCGGGCTGCGCGGGCGACTGGACCATGGCGGCGTTTCGCGCCCGCGCCATCGAGGCGGCGCGCGCGCAGGTGGGCGGCGGCCGCGTCATCTGCGGCGTCTCGGGCGGGGTGGATTCGACCGTGGTCGCGGTCTTGCTGCACCAGGCCATCGGCGACCAGCTGGTCTGTGTCTTCGTCGATTCGGGCCTGCTCCGGCTCGGCGAGGCGGCGGAGGTGGAGGCGCTGTTTCGCGATCACTACAACATCCCCCTGGTGGCGGTGGACGCGGCCGAAGCGTTCCTCGGCCAGCTCGAGGGCGTGACCGACCCGGAAGAGAAACGCAAGCGCATCGGCGCCACCTTCATCGAAGTCTTCGAGCGCGCTGCCCGCGACGCCGGCGGCGCGGATTTTCTCGCCCAGGGCACGCTTTATCCCGACGTTATCGAATCGGTCTCGGTGGCCGGGCCAAGCGCGGTGATCAAATCGCACCACAATGTCGGCGGCCTGCCCGAGCGCATGAATATGACGCTGGTCGAGCCCGTGCGCGAGCTCTTCAAGGACGAGGTGCGGGCGCTCGGCCGCGAGTTCGGCCTGCCCGAGGTCATGCTCGGCCGCCATCCATTTCCGGGGCCGGGTCTCGCCATCCGCGTGCCGGGCGCGGTGGCCGCGGAAAAGCTCGATATCCTGCGCCTGGCCGACGCCATCTATCTGGAAGAGATCCGCAACGCCGGGCTCTACGACGCCATCTGGCAGGCGTTCGCGGTGTTGCTGCCGGTCAAGACCGTCGGTGTCATGGGCGACGCGCGCAGTTACGACCATGTCTGCGCGCTGCGCGCGGTCACCTCGGTGGACGGCATGACCGCCGATTTCTACCCTTTCGACATGGCCTTTCTGGGCCAGGTTGCCAACCGCATCGTCAACGAGGTGCGCGGCATCAACCGCGTGGTCTACGACGTCACCTCCAAGCCGCCCGGCACCATCGAGTGGGAGTAGCGCCCGCGCCGGTTCAGCTGAGATCTCGGTAGTTATTGAAAAAATTGATTGTTTAGATCATTTCGGTGCCCATCGCGAACCGCGCGGCCGGGCCTAGTCCCATTCGGTTATCAACACAATATATTGTGGTAGTGGACAAGCTTCGGCTTGTATTTAGTGAAAATTACAGTATTTTGGGGGTCGGCATGAAGGTGCCACGACATGTGGAAGTGCGAGCAGGGCACGAAATCGAGACACGGTATCGAGACAGGGGAGCGTGCGCGATGACCTGGACGCCGGAGCGAATCTCCGAGGTTACGAGGTTGTGGAACGAGGGCCTGACCACCGCGGAAATCGGCAAGCAGGTCGGGGTTTCGAAGAACGCGGTTGTCGGCAAGGCGCACCGGCTCGGTTTGCCGCCGCGTCCCTCGCCGATCAAGCGAAATCCGGACTCCGTCAGGCGCGCGCGCGAGGTGCCCAAGCCCGTTAAGGTGGCGCGGCCGAAGGTGGTCAACATCAGTGGCCCCGGTTGCCGGTGGCCGATCGGGCACCCCGGCGAGTCCGAGTTCCATTTCTGCAGCGCGCCGTCGCTCGTCGGCAAGCCCTATTGCGCCGATCACTTCGCCAGGGCGTATATCCAGAGCAAGCCCAAGGTGGGCGCCAACGCGGCCTAAGGCGCGGCTCGCCCCGTTCCCTTCGCGGCGCTCGCCCGGAGCGATTGCGCCGGCCGCGCGACTTGCCCCGGGCCTCGTCGCGCCCGGTGACTTGCCCTATGATCGATGGCGTTGTTTGCGGCGCAAGATCGGGTAAAGCGAGGAGGGCAAGGCCATGGTGGCGCTGACGACGCCAATCTGCGACTTCGGATGGAAAGCCGTCGACTTCGATCTTTTGGGCGTCGATGGCAAACGCCACACGCTCGCCGACGTGCGCGGCGAGAAGGGCGCGCTGGTCATGTTCATTTGCAATCACTGCCCCTACGTCAAGGCGGTGATCCGGCGTATCGTCGGCGAACTCGAGGCGCTCAAGAGCCACGGCATCGGCGCCATTGCCATCATGTCGAACGATACGGAGTCCTACCCCGACGATTCGTTCGAGAACATGAAGGCCTTCGCCGCCAAGCACGGCTTCGGCTTTCCCTACGTAATCGACGAAACACAGGCGGTCGCACGCGCCTATAACGCCGCCTGCACGCCCGATTATTACGGTTTCAACGCCGCGCTCGAGCTGCAATATCGGGGTCGGCTCGACGCCTCGAGAATGGAGCCGGTTCCCGACGCCCGGCGCGAGCTGTTCGAGGCCATGACGCAGATCGCCGAGACCGGCCAGGGGCCGCGCGAGCAGCTGCCCAGCATCGGTTGCTCGATCAAGTGGCGCGAGGCGGCCTGAGGGCGCCCGCCAGGAGCGTCCGTGGGCTGGCGTCCGTGGGCCGGCGGGGCATGGTCTTGGGCGCGGCCGGCTGGTATAACCGGCGCGCGCCGGAGACGACCGGCGGCACCCGCCGATAGTCGTCGCATTGCCAGCGGGCGAGGCTGCACGTGGCCGACATATTTCGGGAAGTCGACGAAGACCTAAGGCAGGAGCGTTACCTCAAGCTCTGGCGCCGGTTTCGCTATTACGTGATCGGCGTGCTGGTGGTCGCGCTGGGGGCGGCTGTCGCCTATGTCGTGGTGAGCGACATGCAGGCGCGACGGCGCGAAGACGAAGCCACGCGCTTCGCCGCGGCGGCGGATGAGCTTGCGGCCGGGCGGCCCAGGGCGGCGGCCGAGAGCTTTGCGGCCCTGGCCGACGACGTCGGTAGCGGCTACGCCGCCTTGGCCCGGATCAGAGCCGCCGACGCGCTGGCGCAAGCCGGCGACGTGGACGGCGCCGTGGCGCGCTACGACCAGTTGGCCGCGGACGGGTCGGTCGATGCGATTTATCGGGAATTCGCGGTGCTGCTGGCTGCCGAGCGCTTGGTGGACCGGCGCTCGGCGGCAGAGATCGACCAGCGGCTCGCGCCACTCGTCATCGGCGAAAGCGCGTGGCGGCCGCTGGCGCAGGAGATTTTGGGGCTTGCCGCGCTGCGCGCCGGGCAGCTCGAGCGCGCCCGCGAAATCTTCGAAGAGCTTAGTATCGATATGCAGGCCTCGCCGGGCGTGCGCCAGCGGGCGGCGGAGTTGCTCGCCAGTCTCGGCGGACCGGCGGCCTCCGAGGCGGCCGACGCCGCGGCGGCGGGGAGCGGCGACTGATGCGCGTCGCACCGCTCGTGGCGCTTGGCGCTGTCGTCGTCATGGCATTGGGCCTCGCTGGCTGCGGCGACGACAACATTTTTTTCGATCCCGAGGCACCGCCGCTGCCGGGCGAACGAATTCCGGTGCTCTCGCTGAACAATACGATCGAGCCCGACAAGCGCATCGCCGATCTCGATGTCCGCCTGCCACGCCCCTATTTCAACCCGGATTGGCCGCAAAGCGGCGGCTTTCCCGACCGCGCCATGCACCATCTCGCGGCGAGACCTTCGCTGCAGCCGATTTGGCGCGCCAACGTGGGCCAGGGCGCCGGCGATGACGGGCGCATCCTGGCCACGCCCATCGTCGCCGATGGGCGCATCTTCGCCATGGACGCCGAAACGAAGATCACCGCCTTTGTCGCCGCCACGGGCGAGCCGCTCTGGCGTCTCGACCCGACCCCGGAGGAGGACGACGAAGGCGGTTTCGGCGGCGGCGTCGCTTACAACGAAGGCCGCCTGTTCGCGGCCACCGGCTACGGCGACGTGCTGGCGCTGGAACCGGACAGCGGCGAGGTCATCTGGCGTCGGGTGATCGGCATCCCCATGCGGGCGCCGCCGGTTGTCGCCGACGGTCGCATCTTCGTCATTACCTACGACAACCAGCTCTTTGTCCTGGATAGCGGCGACGGCGGGCTGATTTGGAACCATTCAGGCATCGTCGAAACCGCCGGGCTGCTCGGCTCGGCGAGCCCAGCGGTCGAGGGCGATATCGTCATCGCGCCCTATTCTTCGGGCGAGCTGATCGCGTTCCGGGTCGAAAACGGCCGCACGGTGTGGAGCGATACGCTCGGCGTACAGCGGATCGGCGTCAGCGTGCTGTCCGCGCTCAACGATATCAATGGCAGCCCCGTGGTGCACCGCGGCATCGTCTACGCGGTCAGCCATGGCGGGCGGCTCGTGGCCATCGATGTCAGGTCCGGCGAGCGTGTCTGGGAGCGGGATGTCTCCGGTCTCAACACACCGTGGGTCGCGGGCGACTATCTGTTCTTGGTCACGGCCGAGGGCGACGCGCTTTGCCTGGAAAGCAGCAGCGGGCGGGTGCGCTGGGTGCAGCGTCTGCCGCGCTTCGAGGATCCGGAAGAGCGCGAGGGGCCGATCACTTGGAGCGGTCCGATCCTGCTCAGCGACCGGCTCGTTATTGTCGGCTCCAATGGCGACGCGTTGGCGATTTCACCCTATTCGGGGCGTTTTCTGGGTCGCATGACGATGCCGGGTGGGGTGCGGCTGCCGCCGATCGTCGCCAACGGGACGATGTATATCCTCACCGACGAGGCGCAGCTCGCCGCCTTTCGCTGACCGGGCTCGGCGCGCGCCCATGACGTTGTCCCCGTGACGTTCACCGTCGCCATCGTGGGCCGCCCCAACGTGGGCAAATCGACCCTGTTCAACCGCTTGGTCGGCAAGCGCCACGCGATCGTCGACAAGACGCCGGGCGTGACCCGAGACCGTCGCGAGGGACCGGCCCGCATCGGTCCGCTGCACTTTCGTGCGATCGACACCGCCGGCCTCGAGCAAGGCGCGCCGGAAAGCTTGGCCGGGCGCATGATGCGCCAGACGGAGCGCGCCATCGCCGACGCCGACGTCGCGCTGTTGCTGATCGACGGCCGCGCCGGTGTGATTCCGTCGGACCACCATTTCGCGAAGCTGCTGCGGCGCGCCGAGACGCCGGTGGTGGTGCTCGTCAATAAGTGCGAGGCCGGCGGCGGCGAGGCCGGCGTGCTCGAGGCTCATGCGCTTGGACTGGGCGAGCCGATTCCGTTTTCGGCGGAGCACGGCGAAGGCCTGTCCGACCTCTACGACGCGCTCGCGCCGTTCGAGCCCGAGACGGCGGCGACCGCGGAGACCGAGCCACGGCCGGCCGCCCGGCAGCTCGCCATCGTGGGCCGGCCCAACGTCGGTAAATCGACCTTGCTCAACCGGCTGCTCGGCGAGGAGCGCGTCGTCACCGGGCCGGAACCCGGCTTGACGCGGGATGCCATCGGCGTTGTCTGGGCGTACCAAGGCCGCGCGATCCGATTGATCGACACGGCGGGGCTGCGCCGCCGTGCAAGGGTCACCGAAGCGCTGGAGAAGCTCTCGGTCTCGGACACCTTGCGGGCGGTGCGCTTGGCCGAGGTGGTGATCGTCATGCTGGATGCCACCGAGTTGCCGGCCAAACAGGATCTCAGCATCGCCGCGGCGGTCGTTGAAGAGGGCCGCGCGCCGGTCATCCTGTTCAACAAGTGGGATGCGGTCGAGCATCGCCGCGCGGTGCGCAGCGCCACGCGGGCGCTGGTCGACGAGAGCTTGCCGCAGGCCAAGGGCATTCGCATCGTGACCTGTTCGGCGCTAACCGGCGAGGGTGTCAAGCGGGTCATGCCGGCCGTTCTCGCGGCCCACGAGGTTTGGAATCAGCGCGTCCCCACCGCCGCGCTCAACCGTTGGCTGGCCGCGGCGGTCGAGCGCCATGCGCCGCCGCTGGCCGCCGGCCGGCGGGTCAAGCTTCGCTATCTGACGCAGACCAAGGCGCGCCCGCCCACCTTCGCCGCTTTCGTCAATTTGCCCGCGGCGCTGCCCGAGGCCTACCGCCGCTATCTCGTCAACGGGCTCAGGGAAGAATTCGGTTTCGGCGGCGTGCCGCTCCGCCTCTTGTGGCGCAAGGGCAAGAACCCCTACGCCGCGCGTTGAGGGCGGCGGCACCTTGGTATCAGGGGTATCAGGGGTATCAGGGGTATCAGGGGTATCAGGGGTATCAGACGATCACGACCTCGCCGTGCTTGGTGCAGGCGGGCTCCGCGAGCGCCACGAACGCCTCCGCGATCGCTTCGGGCGAGCGCAGGCTGGCCGCGTCTTCGCCCGGAAACGCTTCGGCGCGCATCCGCGTGGCGACCGCGCCGGGATCCAGGATGTTGACCTTTACCTTGGTCTCGCGCAATTCGGCGGCGTAGGTGCTGACCAGCGCCTCGAGCGCCGCCTTGCTCGCCGCGTAGGCGCCCCAATAGGCGACCGTGCGTCGCGCGACGCCCGAGGTCACGAAAATCGCCCGCCCGGCGTCGGAGGCGCGCAGCAGCGCGTCGAAACTTCGGATCAAGCGCCAATTTGCGGTCAGATTGATCGCCAGCACATCGGCCCAACGCTCCGGCGGATAATGGCCAACCGGCATGAGCCCGCCGAGCATAGCGGCGTTGCCGACCAGAATATCCAGCTTGCCATGGCGTTCGGCGACCGCGCCGCCGAGGCGGTCGATCAAGGCGCCGTCGCGCAAATCCAAGGGCACGAGCAGCGCGTGCCCACCCGCGGCGCGCACCGCATCGTCTACTTCCTCGAGGCCGCCGGTGGTGCGCGCGACCAGGATGAGCTCGGCGCCCTCGGCGGCGAAGCGCCGCGCCACGGCGGCGCCGATACCGCGCGAGGCGCCCGTGACGAGGGCGACTCGGCCGGCGAGGCGCCGCTCCTTGGTCTTACCCATGGACCTGTCGCCGCTCCTTGGTCTTAACCCTCGGCGAGCAGCGAAAGCTGGGCCGGCACGCCGCCGTCGCGCTGATCGGTCAGTGCGATCGGATAGTCGCCGGAGAAGCAGGCGTCGCAAAATTGGGGCGCCGAATCGTCGCGCCCGGCCTCGCCCATGGCGCGGTAGAGCCCTTCGATCGAGACGAACGCCAGGCTGTCCACGCCGATGAGACGGGCCATTTCCTCAACATCGCTCCCCGCCGCCAGCAGCTCGTCGCGTTCGGGCGTGTCTACGCCATAGAAGCAGGGATGCGCGGTGGGCGGGCTGGCGACGCGCATGTGCACTTCCAAGGCGCCGGCGGCGCGCACCATCTCCACGATCTTGGTGGAGGTGGTGCCGCGCACGATACTGTCGTCGATCAGCACGACCCGCCGGCCGCTCAGGGTGCGCGCGTTGGCGTTGTGCTTGAGTTTTACCCCCAAGTGACGGATCTGATCGCTGGGCTCGATGAAGGTTCGCCCGACATAATGGTTGCGGATGATGCCGAGCTCGAACGGCAGGTTGGCCTCCGCGGCGTAGCCGATCGCGGCCGGCACGCCCGAATCCGGGACCGGCACCACGAGGTCGGCCGGCGCCGCGTGTTCGCGCGCCAGTTCCGCTCCGATGCGCTTGCGCGCCTCGTAGACGCTGCGGCCTTCGACCATGCTGTCGGGGCGCGAGAAATAGATGTATTCGAAAATGCAAAAGCGTTGGCGCTTGGTTTCGAACGGTTTGAAGCTGCTTACCCCGTCGCGCCGGATCACGACCATCTCGCCCGGCTCCACGTCGCGCACGAATTGGGCGCCGATGATATCGAGCGCCACCGATTCGGAGGCGAGGATCCAGGCGTTGTCGACGCGTCCCAGGATCAGCGGACGCACGCCGTAGGGATCGCGCACCCCGATCAGCGCATCGTTGGCCAACGCGATCATCGAGTAGGCGCCCTCGGCCTTCTTGAGGGCATCGACCACGCGCTCGATCACCGGGCCGAACGGGCTGATCGCAATGAGATGGACGATCACTTCGGTATCCGTCGTGGACTGGAAAATACAACCCCGTTGCACCAGGTCCTGACGCAGCGCCACCGCGTTGGTGAGGTTTCCGTTGTGCGCGATCGCCAGGCCGCCAAAGGCGAAATCGGCGAACAGCGGCTGGATATTGCGCGCCTCCGATTCGCCGGCGGTGGAATAGCGGACATGCCCGATCGCGCCGGAACCCTTCAGGCCGGCGATGATCTGCGCCGATCCGAAGCTGTCGTCGACCCGGCCCAAGCAACGTTGGGTGTGGAATAATTTGCCATCGGTGCTGACGATGCCGGCCGACTCCTGGCCGCGGTGCTGTAGCGCGTGGAGGCCGAGCGCCGTGTGCGCGGCGGCATCCGGATGGTCGAAGATGCCGAACACGCCGCACTCTTCGCGCAGCTTGTCGTCGGCGAGCGGATTCGTCGAAAACCGCGCCATGTCTACCACCATCGCCGCTCCTTGGTATTAATCAACCGTGTCCGCTAGACCCTCGAGCGCGCGTCGATCGCGCTCGCCATATACGGCCTCGTCGTCCGCCGTACCGTCCTCGGGAGTGGGTTCCGTCAATTTCCGCACGTCTTCCCCGATCTCTTCGATCTCGCGCAGCTTGCGGATGCCGTCGGCGGCCTCTCCCACTGACTTTTCGCCTTGTTCCACCACATCTTCCGGCACGATCGTTCGAATCGCCTCGGCACCCCGCTTGATATAAGGCATCGTGCTGGCCCGGTCGACCCAAAGCGGGCGGTCGGGCTCGGCCACCGCCCACACGAACAACATGTAGGCGAGGCACAACAGCACGCCACCGCGGACCAGGCCGAAAATAATACCAAGCGTCCGGTCGAGCGCGCCCAGCCGGCTGCGCTGGATTTGGCTCGCGATAAGCTGGCTGACGAGGGTCAGAACAATCAGCGCTGCGATAAAAATGGCCAAGCCCGTCGCGGCGTCGGCGATCAGCTCGACCTCGATCAGTTGGCGCGCATAGGGGCGTAGATGCCCGAAGCCAAGGATGGTGACGAGCGCCGCTCCGATCCAGGCGCCCACGCCCAAAATCTCGCGCACCGCGCCACGCGCGAAGGCCAGCCCGGCGGAAACCAGCAGCGCCAGCGCTACCAGAACATCGATGGGATTGACCGGAAAGTCTTCCATCGATCGTCTAAGGCCTTTCGCCTTGCGCCGCGTTCGGCACCGGCGCGATCAGCTCGACCAGCTCGGAAACGCGGGCGATCTCGTGCACGGCGATGCCGGGCTCGGCGCCGACGCCGGCGCCTGCCGTGCGGCCCGCGGGCGGCGCCAACGCGCGGGTGAAGCCGAGCTTGGCGGCTTCCTTCAACCGCGCCGCCGTTTGCGCCACGGGTCGCACCTCGCCCGCCAACCCAATCTCGCCGAACACCACGGTCTCTTCGCCAAGCGGCACGTCGCTCAGCGACGAGACCAGCGCCGCCGCGACCGCGAGATCGGCGGCCGGCTCGCCGATGCGTAAACCCCCGGCGACATTGAGATAGACATCCGAACCGCTCAGCGCCACGCCGGCGCGGGCTTCCAGCACCGCGAGCACCATGGCGAGCCGCCCGGCGTCCCAGCCGACCACGGTGCGCCGCGGTGAGCCCGGTGGCGCGCCGGCGACCAGCGCCTGAATTTCGAGCAGCATGGGCCGGCTGCCCTCGATGCCGGCGAACACGGCGGCGCCGCTGACCGGGCCGCGCTCGGGGTTGAGAAAGAGCGCCGACGGGTCGGGCACTTCGGCAAGTCCGGTGCCGGTCATCTCGAAGACGCCGATTTCGTCGGTGGGGCCGTAGCGGTTTTTGATCGCCCGCACGATGCGAAACTGATGGCTCCGCTCGCCCTCGAAGTAAAGCACCGTATCCACCATGTGCTCGAGCACCCGGGGTCCGGCGATCTGACCTTCCTTGGTGACATGCCCGACGAGCAACAGGATCGCGCCCGTACGCTTGGCGAAACGAATCAGTTCGTGCGCGCTGGCGCGTACCTGGGCGACGGTGCCGGGCGCCGAATCGAGCGAATCCAGATACATCGTCTGAATCGAGTCGACCACCACCACGTCGGCCGGCGCGCCGCCCTCCAGGCTGGTCAGAATGTCGCGCACGCTGGTCCCGGCAGCGAGCCGCACCGGCGCGTCCGCGAGCCCGATCCTGTGCGCGCGCATGCGAATTTGGTCGATGCCTTCCTCGCCGGAGATATAGGCGCATACCGTGCCCAAGCGGGCCAGTGCAGCGGCGGCCTGCAACAACAGCGTGGATTTGCCGATCCCGGGGTCGCCGGCGAGCAGCACCGCCGAGCCCGCGACCAGCCCGCCGCCGAAGACCCGATCCAGCTCGGCAATCTTGGTTTCACGGCGCCTGACCGCTTCGCCCGGGTCGTCGAGCGCGGCGAAAGCGAGGGCGCGGCCGCGGCCCGCGCCCAGTCCCTTGGGCGCGGCCTGACGCGGGCTTTCCTCGACGATGGTGTTCCAGGCGCCGCACGCGTCGCACCGCCCGGCCCAACGCGGCACGGCGGCGCCACAGGCCTGACAAACGTAGCGGGGTTCGGTGCGGGCCACCGCGCCTTCTACCTATACCTGCTGCTATCGACTGCGGAACAGCCGGCTCCGCGCGCCGGGCCCGGCGCCGGCGTGCGCGTCCCGAATCGTAATCGTCTGGCGCCTCACGGGCTATTGATCTGCATCTTAATCGGCCCTTCGGCGCGGCCATTGACCGCCAGCGGGTTCATGCGCCGCCATCCGTCGCGTTGCCGCCCCCGAGATAGCGGCGGCGATAGCAGCGTCCGAGGCCGGTCAGGATTTCGTAGCCGATGGTGTTGGCGTCGGCCGCCAGCACGTCGACAGGGTAGGGGCCGCCGATAAGATCGACCGTCGCGCCCGGGCGGGTGGCCTCGGGTGGCACGTCAGTGACGTCGAACGTGATCATGTCCATCGACACGCGTCCTACGACCGCTACACGGACGCCCTCGATATGGCCGCTGGCCTGATTGCTTGCGCTGCGCAGATAACCGTCGGCGTAGCCCACGGGAACCGTCGCGATTCGGCTCGGCCGCGTCACGACGCGGGTCGCACCATAGCCAACGGTCTGGGGGCTGTCAACGCAGCGCACCTGCAGGATTTTTCCTTGCAAACGAACCACTTCGGCCATCGGATTCGAATATTTCGGGGTCGGGTTGAGGCCATAGAGCGCGGCGCCCGGACGCGCCAGGTCGAAGTGATAATCGGTTCCTAAGAAGATGCCGGAGGAGTTGGCGAGGCTCGCCGGGCAGGCGCCGAGCACACCTGCGAGCTCGGCGCGAAGCGTCCGAAAGCGCGCCAGCTGCTCCCGGTTCATGGCCGCGTCCGGTTCTTCCGCCCGCGCCAAATGGCTCATCAGCAGACACGGCGCGATACCGGCCAGCCGCTCCGGCTCGGTGCTCAGCCGCGCCGCTTCCGCGGGCGGAAAGCCGAGCCGCGACATGCCGGTGTCCAGCTGGATAATCGCGGCGAGCGGCGCGGTCGGATCGCGCCGCGCGCGGCTCAGCGCCGACCAGACCTCCACCTGGCCCAGGTGGTTGAGCACCGGGATCAGCCGGCTGGCGCGAAACTGCTCGGCGTCCGCGCGCTCCGGGCCAAACAGCACCGCGATCTCGGCCGCGGCCAACAGGCGGCGCAGCGCCAGGCCTTCATCGAGCGTGGCGACGAAAAAGCGCTTGCAACCGCCGCCATGAAGCGCCGCCGCCACCGCGTCGAGGCCGAGGCCGTAGGCGTCGGCCTTGACCACGGCCGCGGCTTGGCCCGATTTTACCCGGCCGGCGAGCAGGCGCCAGTTAGCGACGATCGCATCGAGGTCGATCGTGAGCACCGCGGCTGTCGAGCCGGCCGGTCGCATGATGGGCGGCTCAGAACGGGACGTCGTCGGCGGGGCTGTTCGTCTTGTCCAAGCCGGGCGTCTTGTCGGGGCCGGGCGTCTTGTCCGAGCCGTGCGTCTTGTCCAAATTGCCGAACTTGGTGAGGAATTCGTCGAAATACAATTCCACTTTGCCGATCGGGCCATGCCGCTGCTTGGCGATGATGACCTCGGCCCTGTTGTGCACGCGGTCCATCTTTTCCATCCATTCGGTGTGTTCCACGGTGCCTTCGGGAGGCTGCTTGCGCGCCATGTAGTACTGCTCGCGGTAGATAAACATCACCACGTCGGCGTCCTGCTCGATCGAGCCGGATTCGCGCAAATCCGAAAGCTGCGGTCGCTTGTCGTCGCGCTGCTCGACGGCGCGCGAGAGCTGCGAGAGCGCGAGCACCGGAACGGAGAGCTCCTTGGCCAGCGCCTTCAGACCCTGGGTGACCTCGGAAATCTCCTGCACCCGGTTGTTGAGCCGCATGCTGGTGGTGGGGCGCATGAGCTGCAGATAATCGACGATAACGAGGCTGAGCGCGTGCTGGCGCTTGAGCCGCCGGGCGCGGGCGCGCAGCCCCACCACGGTGAGCGCGGGCGTGTCGTCGATGAAGAAGGGGATGCGTTCGATCCCCTGGCTCATCGGTGCGATCTTGCGCACGAAATCGTCGTTGCTGACCTCGCCCCGCCTGAGCTTTTCCGAGGAAATCCCGGTTTCCTCGGCGAGGATCCGGGTGGCTAGCTGCTCGGCCGACATTTCCAGCGAGAAAAAGCCGATCACGGCGCCATCGACGCGCTTGCGGTTGCCGAGCTCATCTTTCTCTTCGCGATAGCTCCGCGCCGCGTTGAAGGCGATGTTGGCGGCCAGCGCCGTCTTGCCCATGCCGGGTCGGCCCGCGAGGATGACCAGGTCGGAGGCGTGCAGGCCACCGAGCAGCTTGTCCAAATCGACCAGCCCCGTCGGCACGCCGACCAGGCTTTGGTCGCGCTTGAAGGCGGCCTCGATGGTCTGGACGGCCTCGGTCAGCGAGGCACTGAAACTCTGGAAGCCACCCTCGGCGAGGCCATCCTCCGCGAGATTGAACAGCTTCTGCTCCGCATTCTCGATCTGGTCGTTGGCGGTGACATCCAACGAGGCGTCGTAGGCCTCGTTGACCACGTCCTCGCCGACCGTCACCAGCGCGCGCCGAAGCGCGAGATCGTGGATCGTACGGCCGTAGTGGCCGGCGTTGATCACCGTCACCGCCGAGCCCGCGAGACGGGCCAAATATTGGGCGCCGCCCGCGTCGGTCAGGCCGTCGTCGCCCTCGAAGAAATGCTTGAGCGTTACCGGACTGGCGATCTGGCCCCGGTCGATCATCTTGACCACGGCCTCGTAGATGCGCCCGTGTACCGGCAGATAGAAATGCTCCGGCCGCAGGAAGGCCGCCACGTGATTGGCCGCTTCGTTGTTGATCAGGATGGCGCCGAGCAGCGCCTGTTCGGCCTCGATATTGTGCGGCAACGTGCGGTAGGTGGCGAGCTGGGGCTCGTCGTCGCGGACCGCATCGAGTGGGGTGGGTGTCGCCATGACCATTCCTATACACGCCGTTTTCGCGGCGTGGAACCGCTCTCGTAGGGGCCGGTCCGAAAATCGCGGGGGTGGAATCGCTCCACAGCCTGTGAACTTCGAGGAGAACTCGCCAGTCTACCTCGAATTCTTTTGCCTCACACAATATCTTGCGGAGCCGAAGCCAGGGCCTTCGAAATCTCGGAAGCTCCGGAAATTTCGGGGCAATCCTTTTGGCGAGTTCGGTGCCGATTGGGCGCGTGGCGAGAGCCCAGATGGGGCGGGTGAGCGTCCGTTCAGACGGCGTGGGCGCCGCGGTCCCAATCCGTCATGTAATCGCGCGTCAGCGGGGCGGCGTCTTGCCGGCGGGCGAGTTGAATCTGGGCGACCATGTGGTCTTGCCGGCGAAACGCCACTTCGGAGCCGGCAAAGTAGAACTCCCACATACGGCAGAAGCGCTCGTCGTAGATGCCCTTCACCTTGTCGCGATTGGCGCGGAAATTGCGCGCCCAGTGCTTCAGCGTTTCGGCGTAATGCAGCCGGAGCACTTCCATGTCGAGCACTTTGAGGCCGGTCTTCTCGATTGCCGCATAGACCTCGGACAGCGACGGGCAATAACCGCCCGGGAAAATGTATTTGCGCAGCCACGGGTTGGTCGCGCTCGGGCCGTCCCAGCGCGCGATGGTGTGCAGTACGGCGATGCCGTCTTCGTGCAGCAGCGCCTTGAGCTTGCGGAAAAACTCGCCGTAGTGCTTGATCCCGACATGCTCGAACATGCCGACCGAGACGATGCGGTCGTAGACCTCCGAATCCTCTCGGTAGTCGCGTAACAGGAAGCGCACATGCTCGTCGATGCCGAGCGCCTTGACGCGCTGCTCGGAATGGCTCTGCTGCTCGGCCGATAGCGTCACGCCGGTCACGTCGGCGCCGCATTCCTGATGCAAGTAAATGCCGAGGCCGCCCCATCCGGAGCCGATGTCGAGCACCCGTTGCCCGGGCTTGTCGAGCCTCAGCTTGGCGGCGAGATGGCGCTTCTTGGCGTGCTGGGCCTGCTCCAGCGTATGGTTCGGGCTTTCGAAGTAGGCGCAGGAATATTGCCGGTCGGAATCCAAAAACAGATCGAACAGGCCGTCCGACAGGTCGTAATGATGCGCCACGTTCTTGCGCGCGCCGCCGATCGGGTTGCGCTGCTGGATCGGCCGCACCACGCGCACCAGCGCGTTGCGCACTTTGACGACCGCGGTTTCATCCAGCAAATGCAGATTTCCACCGATCAAATCGACGAAATCGAAAATGCTGGTGCCGTCCTCGACCGTCAGGCTGCCATCCATATAGGCTTCGCCTATGTAGAGTCGGGGATTCCAGAACAAGCGGTAGTGCAAGGCTTTGTCGTGGAGCCGGATGGTCGCCGTGGGGCCGGGCTCGCCGCTGTATTCGTGCAGCTTGCCGCGCGCGTCGATGACGCGGAGCGTGCCCCGTCGCATAACCGCCTTGAATAGCACCCCGACCAGCATGCGGCCGCCTCCTGCCGCGCGCCCCGGCTTGGCGCCGGGCGGCGTATTATGTTTCCGTCTTGCTCCCCGGCGCGTCCGCGGGGGCCGGCGGTGCGTCACTCGAGCCGCCGGCGCTGTCGTCCAGGGCCTGTGGCGCGGCCGGCTGGAACACAGCCTCGTCATCGGTCGGCGCCGCCTCCTCGTCCGTGGTCAGGATGGTCCCGCCTCTGGCCTGGATCTCGGCCTCCTCGTCCGAGCGCGCCACGTTCACTTTGACTGTGACGATGACTTCCGGATGCAAGGCGACGCGCACATCGTGCAGGCCGAGCGCCTTGATCGGCTTGTCCAGCCGCACTTGTTGGCGTTTCACCGGAGCCCCCATCTCGGACAAGGCGTCGGCGATGTCTCGCGCGTTGACCGAGCCGTAAAGCTGCAGCGTGTCGCTGGCCTGGCGGATGAGGATGAACGATTGGCCTTCGAGCTTGCCCGCGCCCGCGGCCGCGCCGTCGCGCCGTTCGGTGTTGATTTTTTCCAGCGTGTCCCGCTCGTGCTCGAAGCGCGCCTTGTTCTCTTCCGTTGCGCGGAGCGCCATCTTCTGCGGCAACAGGTAATTGCGCGCGTAACCGTTTTTGACGCGGACGATGTCACCCATGCCGCCGAGCTTTTCGATACGCTCGAGTAATATCACTTCCATTGCGAACTCCTTCTCAGCGGGCTCAACGAGCTCAACGGGGCGTGGGCCCGCCGATTCTGTGGCGTAGTTTAACCCATTGTTCGACGAAGCCAAGCGCGGCCGCGATCAGCATGGGCCAGCCGCGAAAGATCAATAACAGGTAAAAGCCAGCCAGGAAAAATGGCCCTGGACGCCAGTTGCGACACAAGGCGTGGATCACCATGAGCCCGACAAAGAAATATGGCACTGCCAGGATGACGGCCAGGGTCCAGCCGACGAAGCTCATCTCGCCGGGGCCTAGGATGGCGAGCAGGATCGCCGCGCCGAGCACATAGCGAATCCAGCGCGGCACATCGAGCATTCGCAGGTTCAAGCTCGGGCGTCGGTTTCGCTTCAAGCGCATGAGCACGGTTTGCGCGATGCCGAGATTCGCCATGGCGATGATCAGCCACCAAGCCGCTATCGCACCCGGCATCAGGTGGGCGGCGGAATGGGCCAACTGCGCAATTTCCTGCCTGGCGTCCGTGTTGGGCGCGGCGCCAAACAGCGCGACGAGGCCTTCGGCGATTTGGCTTTCCAGGATGCCCCGCAGGCCGCCGTCCTGGCCGGCAAAGGCGATCACCAGCGCGATGAACAGCAGGCAGGCATAGCCGGTGGCGATGCCCATGAGGTGGCCCGACGAGGTCCATTGCGCGGTGCTTCCGCGGCGCTTGACGAGAGCCTGGCGCGAAATGGCGATGGCGGGAATCGCTTCGGTCGCGGCATAGATTACCGCCCAGGCGACGCTTCCCATGGCGCCGATCAAGCCCATGGCGCCGATCACGATCGTCGCGCCGACGCCGGCCACCGTTGTCATGCCGGCGCCAAAGCCGAGTCCCACCATGAGCAGCGGCAGCATCGTGAAGGGGCTGATCACGATCGCGATCGGCGAGCCCGCGAGGAACAGCGAAAAGACAACGGCGGAGAGCAGACCCGCGCCGAACGTCAGAAGCAGATGCCTGGGCATCGGCCGAGCGCCCGGCCAAGCGACCGTCTATTTGACGATGTAGGGCAACAGCGCCAAATGCCGGGCCCGCTTGATGGCGCGCGCGAGTTCCCGCTGCTTCTTAGCGGAAACCGCCGTGATCCGGCTGGGCACGATCTTGCCGCGTTCGGACAGGAAGCGCTGCAGCAGCTTCACGTCTTTGTAGTCGATCTTGGGGGCGCTCGGGCTGCTGAACGGGCACGACTTGCGGCGACGGAAAAACGGCCGCCGCGGAAACGACACCAACGGCACGCCGCCTCCGTGATGACCGCCGCGGCCTCCGTGCGGCGGCGCGCCACGGCCGGGACCACGCGCGGGCCCGCGCTGCGCCTCTCCGCTGCTCTCGTTGCGGGGCGCCGGGCTTGACGCCGTGGTTTCGTTCGTCTCCGCCATCGTCATTCTCCGCTCGGCTCGTCTTTCGGCACGTCTTTCGCCGCGTCTTTCGGCTCGTCTTTCGGCTCTGTGGCCGTCGCCGCGGTCTCGGCAGTGGCCTTCGCCGCAGCCTCGGATTTCTTCAGGTTCTCGTCTTTCGGCTCGTCTTTCGGCTCGTCTTTCGCCGCGTCTTTCGGCTCGGTGGTCGCCGCCGCGGTCTCGGCAGTGGCCTTCGCCGCAGCCTCGGATTTCTTCAGGTCCTCGTCTTTCGGCTCGTCTTTCGGCTCGTCTTTCGGCTCGTCTTTCGGTGCTGTGGCCGGCGCCGCGTCAGATCTGGCCGGCCGCTCGCGCTCCCGCGCGCCGGGGGGATCGTCCCGGCCTCGGCCGCGATCGCGATCGCGATCGCGCCCCCGCCCGTCGCCACGGCCGCGGTCGTCGCGCGAACCGCGCGATTGCAAAACCGCCGACGGATTCGGATCGAGCGCATCGACGCGAATCGTCAAATAGCGAATCACGTCTTCGTTGATGCGCATGTTGCGCTCCATTTCCTGCACCGCCGCCGGCGGGGCGTCCACCTGCAGGAACATGTAATGACCCTTGCGGTTCTTCTTGATCCGATAAGACAAGGTTCGGAGGCCCCAATACTCGCTCTTGGGCACGTCGCCGCCTTGTTGGCGCAAGATCGACTGGAATTGCTCCGACAAGGCCTCGGCCTGTTGCACCGAGATATCCGGTCGCGCGATGAACGTGCTCTCGTAGAGCGACATGAGGAGCGGTCTCCATTGTTCCCTTGATCGGGTGACGCGCCGACGAGCTCAACGCGGTGACAGCCACACCTCAATCGAGCCCTCGTCGTTGTTGCGCCCGGGCCGCGTTTGGTCGCCAGCACACGCGGCCACGAGCACACGGCCGCGCGCGCGCCAGCATCGCCGCCGAAGCGCCGCAATATACAACAAACCGGCGGACGCGCAAGGGCGCTTGACAGTGCTCCGACGCGCATGATCACTTGCCCGGGCCGCTTTCGGGGGCGGCGTCGAACCGGACGGATGACTTGCGGAAGGTTTGCCGGTGAAACGAGCCTTGGTCTTTCCCGGGCAGGGATCCCAGACGGTGGGCATGGGCCGCGACTTGGCGGCCGCGTTTCCCGCCGCGCGGCAGGCGTTCGAAGAGGTGGACGACGCTTTGTCCGAGCGTCTGTCGCGTTGCATCTTCGAGGGTCCCGAGGACGAGCTGACCCTTACGGAGAACGCCCAACCCGCGCTCATGGCGATGTCCCTCGCCGTGCTGCGCGCCGTCGAAGACGAAGGCAAGGTGCGGCTGCCCGCGCTGGCGAGCTTCGTGGCGGGTCATTCGCTCGGCGAATACAGCGCACTGGCCGCCGCCGGAAGCCTCTCTGTCGCCGACACGGCCCGGTTGCTGCGCCGACGCGGCCAAGCCATGCAAGAAGCGGTGCCGGTGGGCGAAGGGGCCATGGCCGCTTTGATCGGCGCCGATCTCGATGCGGCTCGCGCCATCGCGGAGGACGCGACGGAGGCCGGCGTGTGCGCCGTCGCCAACGACAATGCGCCGGGCCAGGTCGTGGTCAGCGGCGCCAAGGCCGCCGTTGAACGGGCCGTCGCGCTGGCCGAGGACCGCGGCATTCGCCGTGCCGTCATGCTCCCGGTGAGCGCGCCGTTCCATTGTCCGCTCATGGCGCCCGCGGCCGAGATGATGGCCGAGGCGCTCGAGGAAACGGCGTTTCAAGCGCCATCGGTGCCGCTCGTCGCCAATGTGACCGCGCAGCCTGTGGGTCGGCCCGCGCAGTTTCGCGACCTGTTGGTGGAGCAGGTCACGGCGATGGTCCGTTGGCGGGAGATTGTCCTATTCTTCGTGCAGGCGGAGGTGGAGGAAGTGGTTGAACTCGGGGCGGGAAAGGTTCTGAGCGGGTTGGCCCGGCGCATCGACCGCGATCTCGTGGCCACGCCGATCTCGACGCCGGGCGACGTCGAGGCCTTTCTCAAGGTGCTCTAAGCAGCGCGCCATGACGATGGAGACCAGAATGTTCGATCTCTCAGGCAAGGGGGCCCTCGTGACCGGAGCGTCGGGCGCCATCGGCGGCGCCATCGCCAAGGCCCTGTACGAGCAGGGCGCGCGACTCGCGATTTCCGGAACGCGGGCCGATGCCTTGGCGGCGTGCGCGGCCGAGCTCGGCGCGCAGGCTCACCCTATCGTCTGCGATCTCGCCGATGCCGCCGCGGTCGCGGCGCTCCCGAGCCAAGCCGAAGAGGCCTTGGAAGCGCTCGATATCTTGGTGCATTGCGCCGGCCTGACACGCGACGGTCTGGCGTTGCGCATGAAGGACGAGGACTGGCAGGCCGTGCTCGAGGTCAATCTGACGGCCGGCTTTCGTCTGGCGCGCGCTGCCTTGCGCACCATGATGAAGCGGCGCTGGGGCCGCATCGTGTTCATCACCTCCGTGGTCGGCGCAACCGGCAACGCCGGGCAGGCCAATTACGCCGCGTCGAAGGCGGGGCTTACGGGCCTGGCCAAGGCCTTGGCCGCCGAGGTCGCCAGCCGCGGCGTTACGGTCAACTGCGTCGCGCCCGGCTTCGTCGCCAGCGCCATGACCGACGCCTTGCCGGAGGCTCGGCGCGAGCGGCTGGCGGAGCTGATCCCGGCCGGCCGCTTCGGCGCGCCGGCCGATATCGGGCCGGCAGTGGTCTATCTGGCCTCCGACGAGGCCGCCTACGTCACCGGCCAGACCCTGCACGTCAATGGCGGCATGGCCATGCTGTAATGGCCCTGCCGCCATCCCAAACCGCGACGATTGTCTCGATGTGGCCAAATGGGACAAAGTATGTTACCTAGCGCCCGCGCTGGCTGGGCGGATTCACCGGGGTGGATGCCGAGGCGGTGGTGGCCGGTGCTAAGATGCTATCCCGGCAATCGTTTTCTTCGCGAGCTAACGTCCGAGGGAAGGGCACGATGAGTGATGATATTGCCGCGCGCGTAAAAAAGATCGTGATCGAGCATCTGGGAGTCGACGAATCCAAGGTGGCGGACAATTCGAGTTTCATCGACGATCTGGGCGCCGACAGTCTCGATACGGTCGAACTTGTCATGGCCTTCGAGGAAGAGTTTGGCTGCGAGATTCCAGACGACGCCGCGGAACGGATCTTGACCGTCAAAGACGCGATCAACTATATCGAGCAAATCAACTGACGAGGGCTCCGGCCTCGCGGTAAAGAACGGCCCATGGCCACCATTGACCAAGGGTTCTGTCTCCAGGAGCGAGGGAGGTCCAAGGCGGTATGAGGCGGGTCGTCGTCACCGGTCTGGGACTCGTGACGCCCCTCGGCAGTGGCGTCAAAGCGAGCTGGCAGCGCTTGATCAACGCTGAATCCGGCGTCAACCGTATCGCCTCCTTCGATGTCTCCGATCTTCCTGCCAAGGTTGCTGCCCAGGTGCCGGTAGGCGATGAGCCGGACGCGTTCCGGCCGGACGAATATGTGACGGTCAAGGACCAGCGCAAAATGGACGATTTCATCGTCTATGCGGTGGCCGCGGCGGTGCAGGCGGTGACGGATTCCGGATGGGCCCCCGAAGACGAGGAGAGCCTTGAGCGCACCGGTGTGATGATCGGCTCCGGCATCGGCGGCCTCAAGACCATCGAAAATGGCGCCATCCTGGTGCACGAGAAGGGGCCGCGCCGGCTCAGCCCGTTCTTCATTCCCGGGAGCTTGGTCAATCTCGCCGCCGGGCATGTTTCGATCCGTTATGGGTTCAAGGGGCCGAACCTTGCCGTCGTGACCGCGTGTTCCACCGGTGCGCACGCCGTTGGCGACGCCTCCCGCCTGATTCAGCTGAACGACGCCGACGTCATGGTGGCGGGCGGGGCCGAGGCTGGCGTGTGCCGGCTCGGTATCGCCGGCTTCGCCGCGGCGCGCGCGCTATCGACCAACTTCAATGACCAGCCCGAACGCGCCTCGCGACCATGGGACCGCGACCGCGACGGCTTCGTCATGGGCGAAGGGGCCGGCGTGGTGGTGCTGGAGGAGCTCGAGCACGCCAAGGCGCGGGGCGCGACGATCTATGCCGAGATTGTCGGCTATGGTCTCACCGGCGACGCCTATCATGTGACCGCGCCCGAACCCACCGGCTCGGGCGGCTATCGCGCGATGAAGATTGCCCTCGAGCGGGCCCGTCTGAATCCCGAAGATATCGATTATGTCAACGCCCACGGCACATCGACGCCGCTCGGCGATGAGATTGAGCTGCATGCGGTCAAGCGTCTGTTCGGTCAGTCCGCGCAGCGGCTGTCGATGTCCTCGACCAAGTCCTCCATCGGGCATCTGCTCGGCGCGGCCGGTACCGTCGAGTTGATCTTTTCGATGATGGCGATCAATCACGGCATCGTCCCGCCGACGCTGAATCTCGACAACCCATCGGAAGGATGCGATCTGGACCTCGTGCCGCATCGGGCCAAGGAACGGACCGTGCGGCACGTGCTATCCAACTCATTCGGCTTCGGCGGAACCAACGCCACGCTCATCATCAGCGAATTCGCCTAGAGCCCCTACCATGGGGCGCCGCGTTTCGTTCCGTTTTATTCTGATCGGACCAATTCTCGCGATCGGCCTCGCGCTGCTGGTCCTTGCCGGCCTCTACACCTATCTCAGCGACTGGTTCGAGCGCCCGGGCCCCAACAGCGAAAGCTTGACCGTGTTGCTGGCGCGCGGCAGCGGCGCCCGCGCCATCGCGGAACGGCTGACCGCGGCGGGTGTCGTCGCCGATGCCGACTTGTTCGTGGCCGGTGTCTGGCTCGAAGACAAGCTTGGCGCGCTCAAGGCCGGCGAATACGCCTTTGCGCCCCGTCTCAGCGCCCACCAGGTGATGGACCGGCTGGTCGCCGGCGACACGGTGGCGCGCCGCCTCACCATTGCGGAAGGGCTGACCAGTGCGCAAGTGCTGGCGTTGGTGGCCGCCGCCGACGGCTTGGCCGGTGCGCTCGAGACTGCGCCGGGCGAGGGCGAGCTGCTGCCCGAGACCTACCACTTCGCCTATGGCGATGCGCGGGCCGAGCTGGTGCGGCGCATGCAGGATAGCATGCGCACGGTGCTCGCCGAATTGTGGCCGGCGCGCGAGCCGGAGCTGCCGCTACAGACCCCCGAGGAGGCCGTGGTGTTGGCCTCGATCGTGGAGAAGGAAACCGGCGTCGCGGCGGAGCGCCCGCTGGTTGCCGGCGTGTTCATCAATCGCCTGCGCCGCGGCATGCCGCTGCAGTCCGACCCCACGGTTATCTATGCACTCACCCAAGGCCAAGGTGTTCTCGGGCGGCCATTGCGGCGCGCCGATCTTGCCACCGACCATCCCTTCAACACCTATCGGCACAAGGGACTGCCGCCCGGACCGATCGCCAATCCCGGGCGCGAGTCGATCGCGGCCGTGTTGCATCCGGCGGCGACGGATGCGCTCTATTTCGTCGCCGACGGCTCGGGCGGGCACGCCTTCGCGCGCACCATCGCCGAACATCTGGACAATGTGCGACGCTGGCGCGCGTTGCGAAAAAAACAATCCGAGGCGGCCGCCGCCGAGTGATCCGGCCTTATACCAAGGAGCGGTAATAATGACCCATAGGGATCGTCCAGGCGGCCCGTCGGGTAGGAGGCAGGCCGCCGGCGATGTCGGGACATCGTCAAGGCCTTCCGACGCCCGCCGACGGGTCGCATGGGCGATCCCTATGGGTCATTATTACCGCTCCTTGGTATTAAGCCTTTCGCGCCGCCAGATTGAGGAGCGAATGCCTGATCGCCGCGGGTAGCGCGCCGAGCGCCCAGGCGGCCAGGTGCATCGGCCAGGGGAAGGCGATGATCGGAGGATCGCGTTTCAAGCGGCGCTTGATCAATGCGGCGGCGGTCGAGGCATCCATCAGAAAGGGCATGACCCCTGTATTCGCGGCCGTGATGCGCGAGCGCACGTAACCCGGACAGATCACGGTGACCCCGATACCGCACGGGCGCAGCTCCATCCGCAGGGCCTCGCCAAAATATTTCACTGCCGCCCTGGTCGAGCCGTAGGTGGCCATATCCGGCAGGGGTAGATAGGCGGCCAGCGAGCTCATGATGGCGATCTGGCCGTGCCCCCGCGTGCGCATCGGCGTGAGCGCGGGAACGACCGTGTTCATGGCGCCCTCGATGTTGATGGCGCGCATGCGCCGCGCGATCGCCTCGTCGTCTGCGTCACTGCGCGACGCCGTGGCGGCGCCGGCGAGGCCGCTGGTGTGGGCCGAGACCCCGGCGTTGGCGAACACCAGATCGAGCGGGTGGGCGCGGTCGACCGCACCGATCCACGCGGCCATGGCCGCCCGGTCGGCGACATCGAGCACCGTCGCCGTGACCGCCGCGCCATGGCCTCGGCAACGCTCGGCGACGGCCTCGAGCCGCGCGCCGTTGCGCCCGTTCAGCGCCAGCGCCGCGCCAGGCCGCGCGTAGGCCTCGGCGAGCGCTTCGCCGATGCCGCTGCTGGCGCCGGTAATCAGCAGGCTGCGCGGCTCCTTCATGGCTGGTTTCCGTTTAGGTCTGCCCGGTTGTTGGCGTTGCCGCGCTCAGTATATAGTCCGCTCGAGCCGCTGCGGCAGGCGCCAAGGCCGCCGGCCATGATCTCGTGAGGTCGACCAGGGGGGTGGCGTGAGTGTCATCAGTATGACCGGTTTCGCCCGGGCTCAAGGCGGCGATGAGCACGTCTCCTGGGTGTGGGAGGCGAAGAGCGTCAACGGCCGCTCGCTCGATGTGCGCTGTCGGCTGCCGCCCGGCATGGATGCGCTGGAGCCGGTTGCCCGCGCGGCGATCGGCGAGCGCTTTCGGCGCGGTCATTTCAATGTTTCGCTTCATATCGTACGGCCGGCCGGCGTGGTGCCGGTCCGGGTCAATCGGCCCCTGCTCGACGAGCTGGTCGCGCTGGCGCATGATTATCGCGATGCCGCCGACGTGGATAAACCCCGGCTCGATGGCCTGTTGGGGCTGCGGGGCGTCGTGGAGGCGGTCGAGGGGGTTGAATCCGAAGAGGTCCAGACCGCGCGGCTGCGCGCCATGCAGGTTACGTTGAACGAGGCGCTCGACGACTTGGCCGCGGTGCGCCGCGCGGAAGGTGCGAAGCTCGCGGTCGTGCTCGCGGAGCAGCGCGAGCGCATGGCCGAGTTGGTGGCGCGGGCCGACCGCTGCGCGGCGCTTCGTCCCACGGCGGTGAAGGAGCGGCTGCGCGCGCAGGTCGCCGAATTGCTCGAGGCCGGCGCGCCCGTCCCTGAAGAGCGGCTCGCCCAGGAGCTCGCCGTGCTTGCGATCAAGAGCGACATCCGCGAGGAGATCGATCGGCTCAACGCCCACGTCGGGGCCGCCGCGAAACATCTCGAATCCGGCGGCACGATCGGGCGTCGGCTCGATTTTCTGGCCCAAGAGTTCAACCGCGAGGCCAATACGATTTGTTCGAAGGCGAACGATGTGGAGTTGACCGAGATCGGGCTGGAGATCAAGGCCGTGATCGACCAGTTCCGCGAGCAGGTCCAGAACATCGAGTAATACCATGAACGCTGAGCGCATCAGGCGCCGTGGCATCATGTTCGTGCTGTCTTCGCCGTCGGGCGCGGGCAAGTCGAGCATCGCGCGCGGACTGATGGAGAGCGAGAGCAATCTCGTCATGTCGATCTCGGTCACGACCCGCACCAAACGCGGCACCGAGATCAATGGCGAAGATTACATTTTCGTGGACCGGGCGACCTTCGATCGCATGGCCGAGCGCGGCGAACTACTGGAGCAGGCGGAGGTCTTCGGGCATCGCTACGGAACGCCGCGCGGTCCGGTCGAAGCGGCGCTGGCCGCCGGTCGCGACGTCTTGTTCGACATCGATTGGCAGGGTAGCCAGCAACTCGCCGGCGCCGCGCCCGGCGACGTGGTCCGCCTGTTCGTGCTGCCGCCGTCGACGCGCGAGCTGGCAAGCCGGTTGGAGAGCCGGGCGCAGGACAGTCGCGATGTCGTGGCGGCGCGGATGGCCAAGGCGGCGGACGAGATGAGCCACTATGTCGAGTACGACTACATCATCGTCAACGAGGCGTTGGATCGCAGCGTGTCGACGGCGCACGCAATTCTTGGCGCCGAGCGGGCGCGGCGCGAGCGTCTGATTGGCCTCGCCGAGTTCGTGCGCGAGCTGCGCGAGGGCTAGCGCGTTTTCCGCTCAAGCGGCACCAGCCCACACCCCCTCCCGTCACCCACAAGCGTACACTGCCATGGGCGGCCGGGAGGGGGAGCGGGCTGGTGCGATTCCACGCGAGTGGAAAACGCTCTGGCGGGGTTTTCGTTCAAGCGGTGCCGGTGCGAAGACCCTATCTGACGGCGCGAGCAGCCTGGTCAGGAGCGATCGGCAGGCGTGCGACGGCGCCACTGACGCCGACGAGG
>JAUVWK010000410.1 GCA_030604165.1 Alphaproteobacteria bacterium
AAAATGCTCTAGGCGGCCCTCCTCTTCGCGCTCTTGGCGCCGTCGAAGATGCCCATGATGTCGGACTCTTTCATAATCAGCAGGTCTTCCCCGTCGACCTTCACCTCCGTGCCCGAGAACTTGCCGAACAAGATGCAATCGCCCGCCTTGACGTCGAGGGGTTCGATGCGACCGCTCTCGTCGCGGGCCCCGGGACCGGCCGCGATCACTTCGCCCTGCATGGGCTTCTCCTTGGCGGTATCCGGCACGATGATGCCGCCCGCCGTCCGCTCCTCTTCTTCGGTGCGCCGGACCAAAACGCGATCGTGCAAAGGCCTGATTTTCATGGGTACGTCCTCCGTTTCTCCCGTAGATGGGCAATTGCTTAAGAATTCCTCAACAGTTTAGCAATCCTAGAGAAGGAGCGCTAACCCCGATCGGAGGGGAAGCCGATGGCACGGCGCCAGCCCCTGCGAGCGCCGTATGGCGGACCTGAGCCCACCGCGAAGAGCCAGCGGGGCCAACAGGGCGGACGGCGCCGCACCGCCGGCCTGGAGCGCTCCCGAGCGCTCGGCCCGCGTCGCCCGCGCCGCGCAATAATGGCGCTTCCGCACTTGCAATTAACCGTACTTTAAGCGGCCGTGGCCCATCATCCAGCCGTTAAGGTTAAACGCCTTCAGTCGGGGGAAGCTGCCGTGGTCCTATCAAAGCGCACAATCGAAACGCTGATCGACCTGGCCGAAAACAAGCTTTCGGACATCGTCCCGTTCGATCGGGAAGACGTCCGGGAAATCAAGGTACTCCAGTCCTGCGTGGACGAACTCAAGACCCTGCGCACCGGCGCTGGCGCCGAGGCGCCGGCCCATCGGGGCCGTCCGAGGAAGCTGCAGATGGTGCGCGCCAACGCCTAAGCCCTGGCGCATTTCTCACCCACGTGGAATCGACCCCGCCCACTGCCCCGCCTCTACCACGCGATCGTCGCACCAACGAAAGGCCTTGATGGGCTGCCTTTGGCGGCTATCATCCCGGCGATCTTTGGCGGGGACGCATGCCAGGGGCGGGAGCGGCCCAAGGGCGGGAGCGGCCCAGGGGCGGGAGCGGCAATGCCGGCCAACGCGGCGATTTATTACCACCCGGAGGGCTTCGACACCTCCCACCGGCAACTCATGGGGCGCCACGCGGCCGGCGAGGCGTTTTTGCGCGGCTATGCCAGCCACGGCGATGTGCGCCCGTTCTATTGTTTCGCCCGCCACCAGGAAGATTTCGCCGACTTCCAGCAGCGTATCGCCCAACTGAGCGGCGCCGATCGGCCGACCGTCTGGATCCCGCATACGCGGCCGGGCGAGCTCGCCGAGCCCGGCTGTCTCTTCGTGCCCGGACCCACCAGCGCCGACTTGGCGTGGCAGCGGCGCCATCTGGAGCCGCGCGCCTACAGCCTGTGCGGGGTGACGCACACGATCGCCTCGGCGGCCGTCATGGATATGATCGGCGACCTGATGATCGCGCCGTTCGAACCCTGGGACGCCTTGATCTGCACCTCGCACGCGGTCAAGGCGACCGTCGACCACGTGCTCGAGCATTGGGGCGCTTACCTCGACGAGCGCACCGGGGGCCGCGCCCGCGCGCCGCTCGAGCTTCCCGTGATCCCGCTTGGCGTGGATTGCGATCGGCTGAGCGGCGCGGGCCAGGCCGAACGCTGGCGCAACACCCGCCGCGCGCAACACGGCATCGCGGCGGACGATATCGTCGTTCTGTTCGTGGGCCGGCTGAGCTACCACGCCAAGGCTCACCCCCTGCCCATGTATTTGGGGCTCGAAGCGGCGGCGCGGCGGAGCCGGCACAAGATCCACTTGATCCAGGCCGGCTGGTTCGCCAACGCGGCCATCGAAGACGCCTTTGCCGCGGCGGCCCGGGCCCATTGCCCGTCGGTCAACGCGATTTTCCTGGACGGGCGCGACCCGGAGATCCGCGAGACCGTCTGGTTTGCCGCCGATATCTTCACTTCGCTATCCGACAATATTCAGGAGACCTTTGGCCTGACACCGCTCGAGGCGATGGCGGCGGGCCTGCCGGTCGTGGTCACGGACTGGAACGGATACCGCGATACCGTGCGCGACGGCGAAACCGGCTTCTGCGTGCCGACCGTCATGCCGCCGCCGGGTCTCGGTCGCGACATCGCCTTTCGTCACGCGGCGGGGATCGACAGCTACGACCGCTATCTCGGCCATGCCAGCTTGTGCACCAGCGTCGACGCCGAACCATGCGCCGCCGCCTACGGGCGGCTCATCGAGAACAAGGACCTGCGCCGGACCATGGGCGCGGCCGGCCGCCGGTTCGCCCGCGATCGCTTCGATTGGCGGGTCGTGATTGCCGCCTATCAGGAGCTTTGGCAGACGCTGGCGGAGCGGCGCCAGGCCGCGGCCCCGCGGGCGCGGGCGCCGGCCGAGTCCGCCCATCCGCTACGCGCCGATCCGTTCGCCCTCTTTGCCGGCTATCCCACCACCCGGCTCGGCACAGAGGCGACCATCAGGCTGGTAGCCGGTCGGGCGGGTCGGTGGTTCACGACGATTCGCGACGATCCCATCGTGTCGTTCGCGCCCTATCTCTTTCTGCCGCCCAAGGAGTGCGAGGCGTTGCTCAGCCGGCTCGAAGAACTCGGCGCATGCAGCCTCGAGACACTGCTACAGCCCCTGCCGGCCGCGCGCCGCGCGCTCGCCCAGCGCACCGTCGCCTGGCTCGCCAAGCTCAATATCGTACAGGTGTCTCGGTGAGCCGCGCGGGCGGCGAAGCGGGCCAGAACAATTCCACGTCGGTCGACCAAGCGCTAGCCGCGCATGCGTATCCGATCGGCCGGAAAACGCAGGGTCACCGTCGTGCCGTTGCCGACCTCGCTTTCAAGAGTGAATGTACCGCCGTGCAATTCCACCAGCGATCTGGCGAGCGGCAGGCCAAGACCGGCCCCTTCGAACTTGCGATTGAGGGCGCCATCGACTTGACCGAACGCGGACATCGCCTTGTCGATTTCGTCGGCATCGATGCCATGCCCCGAATCCGCCACCGTAATCACATAGCCCTGCGCCGGATCGGCAAACGCGGACAGACGCACCTGACCGCCGGTCGGCGTGAACTTGACCCCATTGGACAGGAGATTGAGCAGAATTTGCCTGAGCTTGGGCTCATCGCCGATAAAGCTCGGCAAGTCCTCCGGTAGCTCGACTTCGATCGTGATCTGCGCCTCCTCCGCGCGCGGGCGCAGCAGTCGGCAGCAGGCCTCGGCGACCTTGCGCAGATTGACGTTGCGCTCCGTCAGCTCGAGCGTGCCTGAGTCGGCCTTGGCGAATTCCAGAATATCGTTGATCAAGGAAAGCAGGTTCGTCCCGCTAACGTGAATATCGTTG
>JAUVWK010000450.1 GCA_030604165.1 Alphaproteobacteria bacterium
ACGATCAGCCAGGCGAGGCTGCCGAGCGCGACCAGCGAGAACAAGCCGCGATAGGCGATGCGCCCGATGGCGCCGATCAGGCCGGCCCGCAGCCCGGGCACGACGGGAACCAGATGGAGGCCGACGAACACCGCCGCCGCCAACCCGACGGCCCAGAGGGTGCCGATCATCGCCGCCGGCCGTCGCTCAAGCGGGCTCGGCGATGGCGTTTTGGCGACACGCGGCCGTGACCGTGTTCTTGAGCAGGCAGGCGATGGTCATCGGCCCGACGCCGCCCGGCACCGGCGTGATCGCGCCGGCCACCGCGGCCGCCTCGTCGAAGGCGACATCGCCGACCAGCTTGCGCTTGCCGTCGCGTTCGATGCGGTTGATGCCGACATCGATCACGGTGGCTCCGGGCTTGATCCAATCGCCCCGGATCATTTCCGCCCGACCCACCGCGGCGATCACGATATCGGCGCGGCGGCACTCGCCGGGCAGATCGACGGTGCGCGAATGGGCCAGCGTGACCGTGCAATGCTGCTTGAGGAGCAGCGCCGCCATGGGCTTGCCGACGATGTTGGAGCGCCCCACCACGATGGCCCGCTTGCCGGTCAAATCGCCGACAACATGCTTGAGCATCAACAGGCAGCCCACCGGCGTGCAGGGCACCATGGCGTCCTGACCCGTATTCAGCAGCCCGACATTGATGACGTGGAAGCCGTCGACATCCTTGGCCGGGTCGATGGCGCCGAGCACGGCGGGCGCATCCACCTGATCCGGCAGGGGCAATTGCACCAGGATGCCGTGCACCGTCGGGTCGGCGTTGAGCTCGGCCACCTTGGCCAGCACCGCCTGCGTGGTGGCGTCGCTCGACAGGCGGAATTGCTCCGACTTCATGCCGGCCTCGTGCGTCGCCTTGCCCTTGTTGCGGACATAAACCTCGCTGGCCGGGTCCTCGCCCACCAGGATCACCGAGAGCCCCGGGGTCAACCCGTGGTCCTTCTGCAGCGTGGCGACTTGCTTCGCCACCGTTGCCCTGAGGTCGGCGGCGAACGCCTTGCCGTCGATGATTGTTGCTTGGCTCATGGCATCTCCCTCAACCATTCGCGAAGGCGCGTTTCGATCTCGTCGGCGTCACCCGATATCTGGATCGATTTGCGCCGGTCCCGCGCCCCGGTCGCCACGGCGAGGCGGGTCGCGGGTAGTTTCAACGCACCGGCCAACAGCTTGATCAGGGCGCGATTGGCCTTGCCGCCCTCGGGCGCCGCGCGCACCCGCGCCTTGACATAGCAACGGCCATCCGCTTCGGCCTCGAGCCCGGCGAAGCCGCTCCGGCGCGCCTTGGGCGAGAGCCGCACCGAGAGGCGCACGCCGCCCCTGTTGCGCCTGTAAGGCCGCCCCGACGGCGTGGCGGCGGCGGCCACCGGCGGCACCGCCTCAGCTCAGATATTCGGTAATCAGATTGCGGGCAAAGAACAAGATCAAGATCAGAATGATGGGCGAAATATCGATCCCGCCGAGATTCGGAATGATGCGCCGAAACGGCCGCAGCGCCGGCTCGGTAATGCGGTAGAGGAACGACATGACCGAAAAAACGAAGCGATTCTGCGTATTGATGACCTTGAACGAGACCAGCCAGCTCAGGATCGCGGAAGCGATCAACAGCCAGATGTAAATCGAAATAACCGTATCGACGAGGAGAACCAGGGATTGCATGCAAAGAGTCTCGGGCCGTTCGCGATAATAGGGCTTGCGGGGCCTCGGGAATGGGGCCTCGGCGGTCTCGGCGGGCGGAGAATATAGTACAAAGCGGTACGAGGGCTACCCCGTTCTGCGCTATCGCGCCTACTCCCTTCATACCGACACCGGCCGGCATATACCGACACTGGGTCGGCGCGGGCCGGGAAAGCCGTTCTCTTGACATAGGCTTGGCCGCGCCCACATTATCCAGCGCCGCCGGCCGCGCGCCGGCCGCTCTCGGGGCGGGGCCGTAGCTCAGTTGGGAGAGCGTCGCGTTCGCAATGCGAAGGTCAGGGGTTCGAGCCCCCTCGGCTCCACCAGCCCCCCCAACAGGTTAGATATGCGTCCGGCGCGACGATGCAGGGAGCGTGTGTAGTTTCTGTGTAATTGCGTCAGGATTTTTTGATCTCTGAAGGGCTGAAACGTTCCACCTTCGTTTTGGCCCGCTCCATCCTGTCGATGGCTTCATCAACGCGTCGATCTACCGAGTGCGCGTACCGCATGACCATCTTCAAGCTGCGATGACCAGAGAAGGCTTGGATGGTCGGAATGTCCGCACCTGCTGCCGCGAGGTTGCTAATCGCTGTGTGCCTCATGCAGTGCGGGATGACTTCCTTCGGATCAAGACCTGCGCGAATGACACACCGGCGGAAGGCCGTCTTCATGTCTTCGATATGGCCTGACGCCGACTTCCGACTGGGAAATATCCAGCCATCCAGGTCTCCGGCCATCTCACCTTCCCGCTCCAGGATCGTTGTGATCACCTCAGACAACGGCTGTTCGCGGATGTGCCCACCCTTCACTCGCACGCGAAGGCGACGGCGCTTTCGGTCGAATCCATCAAAGCGGGCTGACAGGATTTCACTGTGACGCAACCCGGTTGAGAGACCGGTCTTGGCGAACAGCCACACATAGTTATTGCTGTCCTTCAGCGCCGCCGCGAGGAGTGCTTCCTCCTCTTCATGCGTGAGAATGCGGCTGCGACGATTGTCCGGCTCGCGAAGCTTAATCATCGGCAACGGAGTTGGAATCTTGCCACGCTCCGCGAGCCGATTGCCCATGTGCCTATAGGTGCTCAGAGCGCGATTGATCTGGCCCTCCGAATACCCGCGTCCGAGCATGTGATTGCGAAACTTCTCGATAGTGAACTTGCTGATCCGATCCAGGCGCATTTGGCCGAGGTAGGGGATGAGGTGAAGTCGCAAGTGACTCTCTTTAGAAACCATGTCCCTTGCACCTGCCTCCTTCTCGCCATCCAGATACAGCTTCGCCCCTTTGGCGAAGGACACCGGTAATTTGCGCCCTCTCGGAAGTTGAAGACGCACTTCGCGGCCTTCACTTCGAACCTTCGCGACGAACTGTTCAGCCTGAGTCCTCGTGGTGCCGTCGCTCTCGCGT
>JAUVWK010000524.1 GCA_030604165.1 Alphaproteobacteria bacterium
ATCTCGGGCACGCCGATTTTGGCGCTATCCGCCAGCAGGCGGATATCGAGCGCGAGGATCAGCTCCGCGCCACCGCCGAGCGCCCAACCGTTGACCGCCGCGACGGTCGGCTTGTCGCAGGCCTCGATGCGGCGGAACACACGGTGGATAACCTCGGCGAACTCCTCGTAATGACGCAAGCCCTGGCGCGAATCGAGGTCGGCGATATCGCCGCCGGCGACGAAGGCGCGTTCGCCGGCACCGGTAACGACGATCGCCCGCACCGCCTCGTCGGCCTCGAGGGTGCCGAGCGCCTCTTCCAGGCGCAGCAGGGTCGGCAGGTCGAGCGCGTTGAGCGTTTCGGGGCGGTTGATGGTGAGAATGCCGATCGGCCCTGCGGTTTCGCTCAAGACGGTCTTATCGCTCATCGTCAACTCCCTTTGATTTCGCTGGGCCGGCCGCCGCAACGGAAAACATCATGCCATTCGCCGTCAACGCGGTCGAGCGCGTGCCCGCTCCCTCGTCGCTCCGCCAAGTGGCAAACCATGGCGAGATTCGAGAATAGCCGTGTGATATGGTCTCGGAAAATTGCCGCCGACAGCGTCGGGCGAGCGTGGCGATAGGGAGGGCTCATGGAATTCGTCTCGGCCGGATCCGTCGACGAAGCGTTGGACAAGCTGCTTAGCTACGGCGGCGACGCCACGGTTCTCGCCGGCGGCACCGCCGTTTTGTATCAGCTCCGCAGCGGCTATCTGAGCGCCAAGGTCGTGCTGCATGTCGAGACGCTCGCCGATCTGTTCTATGTTCGTCGCAATGGCGCGACGGAGATCGGCGCCCTGACCTGCCTTCGCGCGCTCGCGGAAGCGGACGAGCTGGGCGAGGAGTACAGCGCCATCCGCAGTGCGGCCGCCTCATGTGGCGGCTGGCAGACGCAAGCCGTCGCCACGATTGGCGGCAACATCTGCAACGCCTCGCCGAGTGCCGATCTGGCGCCGCCGCTGCTCGCCCATGGCGCCCAGCTCACGCTCGCCAGCCGCTCGCGCGGCAGCCGGAGCCTTTCCTTGCGTGAATTTCTCGTTGGCGGCGGCCGGACGCGCCGCGAGCCCGACGAGCTCCTGACCGCCATCGCGCTCGAGGCGGTGCCTCCCCGCACGGCCGATCTTTATTTTAAGGTGCGGCGACGAAGCGCGATGGAACGTCCCATTATCGGCCTTGCCGTGCGTCTTACCTTGGCAGAGTCTGGCGAGCGCATCGACGATATTCGCATCGCGGTGTGCGGGGCGGGGCCCGTGCCGTTCAGGGCCCAGGAGGCGGAAGCCATCCTCAACGGGCAAGCCGTGGCGGACGACGCCGTCAAAGCGGCCGGGGCGGCCCTGCTCGAGCGGGCCTCGTTCGTAACCGACGCCAGGGCCAGCGCGGCCTACAGGCAGGCGGTGCTACCGCGTGTTCTCGCCCACGTCGTCAAACACTGCGCGGCGCGGGCCGCGGACTCTCCGTCGTGACGAAACTGACAGCGACGATCAACGGGCGCCAGGAACGGCTCGACATCGAGCCGCTCGAGACCCTCATGGATGCCCTACGAAACCGCCTCCACCTGACGGGGACGAAGGAAGGTTGCCGCGAGGGCGAGTGCGGCGCCTGCACGGTCTTGGTCGACTGCAAACCCGTCAACGCCTGCCTCTTCGCCGCCAGCGCGGTCGAAGGGCGGCGCGTCGAGACCATCGAGGGGCTCAACGATGCGCCGGCAAAGCGCCTCCAGGACGCCATCGTGGCGGCCGGCGGGGTTCAATGCGGCTATTGCACGCCTGGTTTCGTGGTCATGATCATCGCCTTGCTGCGCCGTCACCCGGCGCCCGACGAGGCGCTGATCCGCGAGGCGCTGAGCGGCAACATCTGCCGCTGTACGGGTTATGCCCAGATCGTCGATGCGGTCTTGGCCGTGGCCAAGGCCAACAACGGTCAACAGTCATGAGCGTCATCGGAGCCAGCGTCGCGCGCGCCGACGGGCCGGCCAAGGTTCGCGGCGAAACCATCTATGCCTTCGACTACGACGAACCCGGCAGTATCCGCGGCGCGCTGCTGCGCTCGCCGAGCGCGGCCGGCCGTATCGTTCGCCTCGATGCGTCCAAGGCGAAAGCGATGCCGGGTGTGCGCGCCGTGCTCAGCGCCGCCGACCTGCCGCAGACGCTGGGCGGTTGGAGCATGCGCGATACCTCGCTCTTTGCCCGCGACGTGGTGCGCTATGTCGGCGAGCCCATCGCGGCGGTTGCCGCTGACAGGCTCGACCAGGCCCGCGCCGCCGTCGCCGCGATCGAACTCGAGATCGAGGAGACCGAGGCGCTCTGCGACGTTCAGTCCGCGATTGCGCCGGACGCCCCCTTGATTCACCCCGACTGGCAATCCTACGAGCCCGCCATGGGCGCGGATTTTCCGCGCCGAGGCAACATTGCCGCCGAATGCATCGCCGACCCGGGCGGTATCGAGGCGGAATTCGAGCGCGCCCATCTCGTGGTCGAGGACGAGTTCGTCAGCCAGCGCCAGTACCAAGGCTTCATGGAGCCCAAGAGCGCGCTCGGCATTTACCGCGACGGCCGCTACATCGCGCACACGGGC
>JAUVWK010000245.1 GCA_030604165.1 Alphaproteobacteria bacterium
ATGAGCTCGAGAGCGTCTATCGAGATGCGCGGGACTCCGCCCATCGCGTAGCGGCATTTTACCAGGGCGCAATCAGGATCAAGCCCTATTACTGGCGGATTGTCGGCGGGCCCAAAAAATAATTCGGCGTTTCCTAGCGGCCTGCTAGAGCAATCCAAGTTGGAACGGCGCCGGCGGCGGATGGCGCCCAATCCAGACCGTGGCCGGCCCCCGCCTCAGCCGTCGAGCAGCTCGCTGATCTTGGTGCCGCACCAGCCTTCTTCGCGCTGGTGCCAATAGTTGTTGAACAGCTGCGTCGTCAGGATGCCGGGCGCGCCGTTGCCCAGCGGCTTGTCGTCGACGGCCGTGATCGGCATGATGCCGCCGGCCGACGAGGTCGCGAAGGCCTCGTCGGCGTGGCGCAGCTCGTCGGGGTGGACCTTGCGGAGCTCGAAAGGAATCCCGCTCATCTCGCAAAGCTCGATCGCCGAGCGGCGCGACATGCCGAGCAGGCAGTTCTCGTCCGGGGTGGCGCAGACGCCGTTCTTGATCACCCAGATGTTGAAGCCCGGGCCCTCGGCGAGGTTGCCGTCGGGGCCGCACAACGCGGCGTCGTCGCGCCCCGCCTCATAGGCCTGGTATTGCGCCTGGATGAGGTCGCCCCAATGGAAATTCTTGTAGCGCGCGTCGACCGCCTTGCTCGAGATGCGCTCGATATCGGTCATGTGAATATTGATGCCGGCCTTGCTCTTCTCCTCGCCCCAAAGCCAGACATAGGGCACGACGTAGCAGACGAACTGGTTTTCGCAGAACCGCGGGTCGCGCGAGCCCTCCGCGTATTCGCCGCGGGTGACGTGCATGTGGATGAAGGCGCCGTCTTCGCAGCCCGCGCGGCGCGTGCATTCCGCGAGCAGCTTCGCCGTCTCTTCGTTGGAATAGGGGTTCTTCAGATGAAAGCCCGCGCAGGAAGCGGCGAAGCGCTCGAGATGCTCCTCGAGCTTGAAGATATAGCCCTGCCAGGCCGTGGTGACGTCGTAGACCACGTCGCTGTGCAGAAACCCCGTATCGAAGATCGAAATCTTGGACTCTTCGAGCGGCACGAAATCGCCATAGATATGAGTGCAACCGACAGACATCTTGCTTCTCCCTTTGGTTCGCGCGATCGCTGTCGCCCAATCCGACCACGTCGGTCGAGGATCATAGCGCCGCCTTGCCCTAAGCAAACACCTAGCCGTCGGCGGCAACCCTTGCTCGCATCCGCCGCCGCGCGATTCGGCGCTCAATCATTTCGTCGAGTTCCTCATTGCCGACCAGGCCATCGGGGCGCAGCGCCAAGACGACGACGATCGTGCCGCCAAGAAAAAAGCCGGTCAGGCCGAATATCTGCGGCAACTGCACACCCAAGATTTCGGGCGCGCCCTCGATGAAGCGCATGAACTCGAAGCCGACCGTCACCATGATGGCGCCGATCACCGCGCCCGAGACACTCCGCATACCACCGAGAATGAGCATGGCCAGGGTCAGGAACGTTGTTTCGAAATAGAAGCTCTTCGGGCTCATCGAGCCGATCAGAAACGCATACATCACACCACCGAGCCCAATGATCGCGCCGCTGAAGACCCAGGCCCACAGGCGTAACCAGCGAACGTTGACCCCCATGGCGGCAGCCGCGTGGAGGTCCTCGCTGCTGGCCCGCAGCTGAACGCCGGACTTCGAATCGCGAAACACGCGCGCCGCGATCACCACGGCCGCGGCGATGAACATCAGCCAGACGATATTCGTGCTCAACGGGATGCCATAGAGCGCGCGGGGGCCGCGGGTCAGATCCATCCAATTGACAAAGACGACGTGGACGATGACGAGCCAGGCAAGCGTCACAATGGTCGCCGCGATCCCCGATTGTCGTGTGATGACCAGCCCGGTCACGAACGCGATGGCCGTGGTGACCGCGACGGCGACGAGCGTCGCCGCGAAGGGCCCATACTCCACGACCGAAAGCCCGAACGGCGCATCCGGCAAGATCGTGCTTTTGATGGCGATCGGAATTGCCAGAATTCCCGCCACATAGGCGCCAATACCCATGAAGCTGATATGCCCCAGATTGGCGACATTCGAGTTGCCCATGGTCACCTGCAGACCGAGCACGACGATCAGGTTGATGAAAAAAATGTTGGTCACGCGGACCTGGGATCCGCTCGCGAACAGCATGATAAGAACGCCAATGATAATCGGCAGGGCGGCAAGCGCGGCGCCACCGGCAAGGGAACGAAGATAAGGCCTCATCCCTCCTTGTCTCCGAATTGCGCGCTTTGACCGAAGATTCCCTGCGGTCGCAGAATCAACAAGCCGCCGACGAACAAGAAGACGAAGGCGTCACGATAGCCCGCGATACTCTCGGGCAGGACGACCTGAAAGACGACCTCCGCAATGCCGAGCGCAAAACCGCCGACCACCGCGCCGGCGAGGCTTCCGAAGCCGCCCAGCACCGCCGCGACGAAGGCCTTGAGCACCGGCGCGAAGCCCATGAAGGGATCGGCGGCGCCGCGTCGTGCGATGATGAAGATCGCGGCGAGGCCAGCGAGAAAACCCGAGATCGCAAAGGCGGCAAGCACGACCTGATTCGCCCGGATCCCCATGAGACGAACCGTGTTGAAGTCCGTGGAGGCGGCGCGCATGGCAAGGCCGATATTGGTGTGGCGCAGCAGAATGAGTAGGAGCATCAGCGCCACACCCGTGACCGCCCCTTCCAGGATCTGCAGCACCTGAATGTTGATCGTCCCGATCGTGATCATTTCGGTGAAAAACTCAGGGGTGGGGACCGCTTTGGAGCGTGTTGCCACGACGGTAACAAAAAAATTCTTGACGATGATACTGAGCCCGAAGGCCGTGAGGAGCCCCGTCGTCGCCGGGGCGTTCCGGATCGGTCGAAAGGCAAGCCGCTCGAAGACCACGGCCGCCGTGATCGAGGCCAGAATGCCGATCGGCAAGAGGCCCCACGCGCTCGTCGGCGCGGCGAAAATGAACAGGGCGTACATCGTGTAACCAGAGATCGTGATGAACTCGCCATGGGCAAAGTTGACCAGCCCCATCACGGAAAAAACGATCGCGAGTCCCAGCGCGAGGAGCGCGTATTCCCCCCCTATGCTCAGCGCGTTGAGTGCTTGTTGAACGACGTATTCCATGGTCTTCGGTCAGACCTTGGCCGCGTCGGCCGCGTCGGGCGCGCCGGTCTCGGCGCCGATCCCGAGATAATGAGCCATCAGATCCTCGGAACCCGCGAGCTCTCCGGCAGCGCCCTCGAACCGAATTTGCCCGGTGCTCAGCACATAGGCCCGGTCGGCGAACAGCAGGGCTTCGTGGGCATTCTGCTCGACCACGAGCAGGGTCACGCCGCGGTCGCGCAAGGTCGAGATCAGCTGGAATATCTGCTCGACCAGTTGCGGCGCGAGCCCGAGCGAGGGTTCGTCCAACATCAGCAGCTTAGGCCTCGACATCATGGCGCGCACGATCGCAAGCTGCTGCTGTTCGCCGCCGGACAGTGTTTGGGCGCGTGAGTTGTAGCGTTCCTGAAGAATCGGAAACATCGCAAGCAACTCGTCGAGGTCCTTTTTGACCCCGGCCTTGTCCTTGCGCACAGCGGCACCGAGCCGCAAGTTCTCGTCCACGGTCAGGTCGCCGAAGATATGCCGGCCCTCGGGCGTCATGGTGACCCCAAGGCGCACGATATCCTCGGGTTTCTTGCGGGTGATATCGACGTCGCCGAGCATCACCTTGCCGGACGCGACCGGCACCAGCCCGATAACCGCCGAAATCAGACTCGTTTTGCCGGCCCCGTTCGGACCGAGGAGGGCAACAATCTCGCCCTCCTCGACCCGAAGGGAAACCTCTCGGACCGCCCGGATAGCGCCGTAGCTAACCGAGAGAAGATCGACCGAAAGCATCTCTTACCTGTTGGGCGTCCAGTCCGAGAACCCGTCCGGCACCCAATCGGGAAGAATTTTGACCAGAGGCGTAAACGCGCCGTCGCGCACCGTGACCATGGTCATCTGCTTGAGCGGTACGCCGCCATAGCCTTTGAAGGTGAGCGAATCCGTCGTCACCCCCGCAAGCCCATCAATTTCCTTGATCACGGCGTTGATCGCCGCGGGTTCCGCCGAACCGGCTGTCTCGATGGCGTGGCGCACGATTTCGACGGATTCGCCGCCGAGACCAAAGAAGATGTTTTGAATTTCGAAGCCACGGCTCGTGCACTCATCGTAAAACCACTTGAGCTTGCTGCCGTCCGACGGAAATCCGTGCGTCGTGAAGGTGACCAGCTCCGCGCCTTTGCCGCCGACTTCGATCAGGGTCGGATCGTCCATCCCGTCGGTCGCGTAGATCGGAATGTCTACGCCGGCCGCATGCAGCTGACGGGCGAAGACGCCGCCATCCGGCATGATGAAGGCCGAAAAGATGAGGTCCGGCCGGGGATCCATGGCCGCGAACTCACTCACCTGCGGCGAGTAGTCCGTGGTGCCCCAGTTCCAGTTCAGTTCACCCAGAACCTTGCCGCCCAGATGTTCGAAGGTCTCGCCGAAATAGCGCGGCGTGGCGATCGAATAGCTGCCGATGTCATGCGATATCATCAAGTAGGCGGTCTCGTAGCCCTGCTCCCGGGCGTAGTGCGCCGCCGCTGACGCCGCGGCGTTGTCGCCGTAAGGCGTGAGATAGGCGATTTCCGGTATCGCCGCCGGCCACTGTACCTGGGTCGAGCCAACGGAAATCACCGGGATGCTATGGGGTTTGGCCATCATTCCCGCCGGAATCAGTGTGTCATCCGTTGGCGGGCCAAACAGCACGACAGCGCCGGCCTCGATCAGCTCCTGCGCCGCCGTGCCCGAAAGCGCGGGATCGCTCTTCATGTCGCGCGCCATGAGCTTGAGCTTCGTGCCGCCAAGCACGCCGCCCTGGTCATTTACGATGTCGA
>JAUVWK010000340.1 GCA_030604165.1 Alphaproteobacteria bacterium
GAATCCTTCGTCGGCGGCATGGTGACCCCGGCCATGGCGGCGGCCGATAAGGCCTGGATCATGGCCGAGAATTTCAAGATGTCGCGCGCGCACGCCGCCCGGCTCCTGTACGACCACGGCAGCCAGGATTGGCGCGATGTCATCCGGCGCATGACCATCCCGACGCTGATTATCGGCGCCAAGACGAGCTTGATCGACTGGCGCTCCCAGCTTTGGATTCAGGCCCAGGTGCCGGAGTCTCGGGTCGAGATTTTCGCGGCGGAAGAGGGCGGCAACCATTTCATGTTTTTCGAGGCGCCCGAGAAGTTCAACCGGCTGGTCGCCGCGTTCATGGGCTGAGTCCGCTGCCGATGGTTGCGCTTCTCTGCTATTGTTGGCGGAGATGGCGGCGCAAGCCGGTCGCCGAGACAAGGGAGTAGAGTCATGACCGCTTGTATCGTGGGCTGGGGCCACACCCCGTTCGGCAAGCACGAGAGCGACGACGTGGAATCCCTGATTGTGCGGGCGGCGCGGGAGGCGTTGGCGGATGCCGGGCTCGCGGCCGGGGAGGTCGACGAGATCGTATTGGGCCATGTCAATGCAGGCTTCTCGCCGCAGGAGTTTACGGCCTCGCTCGTGCTGCAGGCCGACGACGCGCTGCGCTTCAAGCCGGCGACCCGGGTGGAGAACGCCTGCGCCACGGGCTCGGCCGCGATCCATGTCGGGATGAAATCGATCGAAGCGGGGCGCGCGCGCTTCGTGCTGGTGGTGGGCGTGGAAAAGATGACCGGCCTTGCCAACGCCGAGATCGCCCGCAACCTGCTCAAAGCGTCCTATGTCAAGGAGGAGGCCGAGATCGAGGGTGGTTTCGCCGGCGTGTTTGGCCGCATCGCCGAGAATTATTTTCAGAGACACGGCGATCAATCCGACGCGCTCGCCGCGATCGCGGCAAAGAACCACAAGAACGGCGCCGCCAATCCCTTGGCGCAGATCCGCAAGGATCTCGGTTATGCGTTCTGTCGGGAGGTCTCCGACAAGAACCCTGTGGTCGCGGGCCCGCTCAAGCGAACCGACTGCTCGCTGGTCTCCGACGGCGCCGCGGCCTTGGTTTTGGCCGAGGTGCAAACGGCGCTGGCGATGGAAAAGGCGGTGATCTTTCGCGCCGCCGCGCAGGTCAATGACTTCCTGCCGATGAGCCGGCGCGACGTCACCTTGTTCGAAGGCTGCACGCAGGCTTGGCAGAAGGCACTGGGCGCGGCGAAAGTCGGGCTCGACGACCTCGATCTGGTGGAGACGCACGATTGCTTCACCATCGCCGAGCTGATCGAATATGAGGCCATGGGGCTGACGCCGCGGGGCGAGGGCGCGCGGGCGATTCTCGAGGGCTGGACCGAAAAAGACGGCAAGCTGCCGATCAATCCGTCCGGCGGTCTCAAGGCCAAGGGCCATCCGATCGGTGCGACGGGCGTCTCCATGCACGTCACCGCGGCGATGCAGGTGACCGGCAGTGCCGGCGGCATTCAGGTGCCGGGCGCGAAGCTTGCCGGTGTCTTCAACATGGGCGGCGTCGCCGTCGCCAACTTTGTCTCGATTCTAGAGCCGCTCCGCTAGAGCAATTCACGATCGAGTGGACTTGCGTAAGGCCGCGACTGCGGCCCGCCGGTTTTCCGGCGCGCCTGCGCAGGTGCGGACCGTCAGGTCCGCTGCCGTGAGCAATAAAAAAGTGGAGCCGTTCTAAGCGTAGGCGTAAGGCGCGTTTATTCGGGCCGGCAGCGGCCGAATGGCACGCCGCGGTTCTCGAAGGTATCCAGCACCTTGTTGCAGTTGAGCCGCGCCGCGATACTCACCGCGCAGCTGGCATCGAAGCCCGCATCCAACAGCATCACGATGATGTCGTAGTAGTGCTCGCGGGCGTAGGTCGAGCAGTATCGCGTCGTCGCGCCGTTTAGGGCGGCTTGGTTTGCTTCCGCACCCGCCGCGATCAGGGCCTCGACCACGCGGGTGTCCGGGTTGTTCAAGACGGCATCGGTGACCGGCATGCGCCCGCTCTGGCCAATCCGGTTCGGATCGGCGCCGTGTTTCAGGAGGACGGCGACATCGGGGAGTCTTCCCCTGGTGATCGCAATTTGCAGCGGTGTTCTGCCGAGCTGGTCCGCGATATTCGCATCCGCGCCGGCCTCCAACAGCTTGACCAGGATGGCCGTGTTCTTTTGCTTGAGGGCGACCTGCAGTGGCACGTCGCCACCGATATTGGGCTTGTCGGGATCCGCGCCAGCCTCGATCAGCGGGTCGATCGCCGAGACGCGGCCATACAACGCGGCGGCGGTCAGGGGAGTTTCCCAAACTCCGACATGGTCGACATCCGCGCCGGCCTCGAGCAAAAGCGGCATCACGTCGGTGGCGTCTTCGACGATGGCCCGTGTCAGCAGCTCCATTTCCGTGGCTGACCTATGATTGAGCCCGCCGCGCTGCTCCAAATAACGTTTGGGTGGCCCGGGATCGTTTCGTTTCAGCGCCGCTTTGAACTGACTAAGGGTTACCCGGGCGACGGTTTGGCGGCGAATCGGTTCCCGCGCCGACGGCCGCGTTGCCTCCAGTTTCTCGAGCAAGGCGAAGTTAATCCTGCCGTCGGCGGCGAGCCCGGCTTCGCGTTGAAACGATCGGATGGCGCGCCGTGTGCGTGGCCCCATGTTGCCATCGGTCCGGCCCGCATCGTAGCCGAGGCCCGTGAGCAGGCGTTGCGTCTGTTGGATCTGTGCGAGGCTTGGAAGAGCGGCGCGCCAGGGCTCCGCGGCCGGTGTTTCCTGACGAACCTTGTCGTTTGCCACGTCGCTGGCTACGTTGCTTGTCTCTGGGGCTTGCGGCTCCGGCTCCACGGCGAGCGCCAGGGTCAGCTCGTCGGCCTCCGGGCCTTGTGTCTCCGTTGGCGCGAGGGGATTGGCTTGCGCCTCTCGCTCTCCGCCGACCGCGGGCGGCTCGGTGAGGCGCTCGGTCGCTTGCGGCCGATCAGGCGCTTTCAGCACTGGCGTGGGAACTTCCTCGTCACCGATAAACGCCAAGGCGTTGCTTTCCGGCGCGAGCGTTGCATCCGGGATCGCGCGCTTTGGTTCGGCCGGCGGCGTTTGCGCCGCGGCGAGGAGCACCTCATCCTGCTCGCGCTCTGCGCCGGTCTCCGGCGGCGCCGCGGCGGCGCTTGCTCGCTCGTCAATCGGTGTTATTGCTGGCGCGGGCTCCGGCTCTTGCTCCGCCGTCGAAGCGTCCAGCCGCTTTGCCTCGGCAACGATCCAGGCGGGCACCGGAGCGGCGCTGTCAGCCACTTTCTCGGCCGGCGTTTCGGTCGCCGGCGCGGCGGTCTCGTCGGAGTCAGCGACCCGCGCGCCCGCTTCGTCTGTTCCGGCGGACGCCAATTTCGGCGCCGTATTGGGCGTCTTCGCTTCGGTTAATTCTGGTTTGGACGCCTTGGGCTGGGACTTCGCCACCGTGGCTCGGGCCTCGGCTTGCTCGCGCGCCACCGGCTCACGCTTGGGCGCGGTTTGCTTAGCGGTGTCCGGACCGACGGCCGGTGGCTGTCCGGCCTTCGCCATCGCGTCCGTCGCGGGAGCCGGCTGCGAGGTTTGGCCGACCGGCGGTTTCGCTGAGTTCGGGGATTGAGCCGCCGTCGGCGGTGCTTCCGCTGCAATGCCCTCGGCCGGCGTCCGGTCCACTCCTCCGGCGCTGGTAGATGCCGCCTCGCGCTCCTTGGCGGTCGTCGCGGCATGGGCGGTCGTCGCGGCATGGGCGATCGTCGCGGTATCGCCTTCGAGCGACGCCGTGCGGGTGGCTTCGCCGGCGGCGCCATCGCTCTCGCCATCATACTCTGTGGAGCCATCGGCCAAGACCTCGGCGCGCAGGCGTTTCAGCAGCGCCAACGTGACGGCTCCGTCTTCGGGAATTCCGCTCCGCCTTTGAAACGCCAATACCGCGGCGCGCGTTTGC
>JAUVWK010000085.1 GCA_030604165.1 Alphaproteobacteria bacterium
CTCGATTCGGGCAAAGATGGGAAAGAGCGGTCATGTCCTCATGGTGCTCGGGCGCTACGATGGGACGGACTTGCACTGGATTTCGGCCGATAAAGTTGCGCTCGTTACGCGGGGTGGGTGTCTGGTGAAGTCGGCCGGCCTGCCCGAAAACCTGAAATACACCGGATTTGCCGGCGACGATCCGGTGAGCGGTGGCCTGCATCGACTCCGTGAGCGTGTCGACTTGCGCCGAGTCGTGGATATCGATGCCGGCAGCCGCTACGGGCTGGCGGTCACGAGCACGCTGGAGCCCTTGGGCTCGGAGCTGATCGAAATCCTCGAGCGCAGCTACGAGACGGTCGTCGTGCGCGAGACCAACGTGATCGAGTTGTTGAACTGGGAATTCCAGAATATTTTTTGGGCGGACGCCAAGACGGGCTTCGTTTGGAAAAGCATCCAACATACGACCCCAGGCCTGCCGCCCGTCGAGATCGAGATATTGAAACCTGCGGCGTGAGCACGGCCGGTATCAAGCTGCGGGCCCACGAAAAGCGCGCTAAGCAGCGCCCGGACCGGTGAAGACCGACCGCCGCCGAACAACCCTTCCCGTGCGGGGAACTCAAGAATCGGAGCGGCTGGTTGCCTCGCTGGCTGCCGCGCGGACCCGGAAAACGAAAGAGGCGACTTAGTTTGTCGTGGTCGTGGTCGTGGTGGAGGCGACAGTCGCGCTATCGTCGCTCACCACCACGGCGACAACCGCGCCGGCGACCGCAGCCGCGGCAACCCCGGCCGCCACGGCACCCGCGCTAATACCGCCGGCCGCCGCACCGCCTGCGGCACCGCCCGCAGCCGCACCGCCTTCCGATGCAGCAGCGGCCGCTGCGCCTTCTTCCTGCGCCAGGACAACCGCCGGAGCCGCCATCAGGGCACCGATAGCGACCGCAACAGCTAAACGCTGCAGAATTTGCATGCCATAACTCCTTCAATTGACGTGGGGGCTTAATATCGTGTTTGCCGATGTTCTGCAATAAGGGTAACTCAAAAGTTAACCCTAGCCGATAGCAGTGCTTCGGTAACGCCATCGATTGCGGCAGAAAACAACAGGTCCCGGCTCGATGTTTAGTATTTGTTCTTAGAGCTCGCACATCTCCGCCCAGCCGCTCACAACCCGTGATAGCGCCTGAACCAGTCGACGAACTTAGGGATTCCCTCGTCGATTCGGGTCTTCGGGACAAAACCGAAGTCGCGCTGAATGGCACTGATGTCGGCGCAAGTCTCGCGCACGTCCCCGGGCTGCATGGGCTCGTGAAGGAACTCGGCCTTTCGCCCGAGCGCAGCTTCCAGAACCTCGACAAACCGCATCAGCGGCTCGGGCTGGTTGTTGCCGATGTTATAGATACGCTGCGGTGCGTTTTCGCCGTCGTCGCGCGGCGGCGCGTCGAGCACCGCGAGCACGGCCGGCACCAGGTCGTCGATGTAGGTAAAGTCGCGCCGCATGTCGCCGCGATTGAAAAGCCGGATCGGCCTGCCCTCGAGAATCGCCTTGGTAAAGATATAAGCTGCCATGTCGGGGCGGCCCCACGGCCCGTACACCGTGAAAAATCTCAGCCCCGTCGCGGGCACGCGGTAGAGATGGGCATAGACGTGGCTCATCAACTCGTCCGTCTTTTTCGTCGCCGCATAAAGGGAGACGGGCTCATCGACGCGATGAGCCTCGGCAAAGGGAATGTTTGTGTTGCCGCCATAGACCGAGCTGGAACTGGCGTAGACGAGATGGCGCAGGTTGGGCAAGGCGCGGCACAGCTCGAGGATCACTAGCTGGCCCATCACGTTGGCCTGAACATAGGCGTACGGGTTGATCAGCGAATAGCGCACACCGGCCTGGGCGGCGAGACGCACGATGGCCGCGATGTCCTGGCCGTCGCCGACCGCCTCCGTCATCGCCGCGCGATCCGCGATATCGATGCGTCGAAACGCGAACCCGGCCTGTGCCTGCAACCGCTTAAGACGCGCCTCCTTGAGCGAGACGTCATAGTAGTCGTTCAGGTTATCGATCCCGAGCACCTGGTCGCCGCGCGCCAGCAACGCGGCGCAAACGTGGTGGCCCAAAAAACCGGCGGCGCCGGTGACGACTACGGTCATGGATCGAATTCCTCGATGACGACGATTCGGGTCCTGACACCCGGCCGCGCCGACGGCACCGAACCATACGCCGTCGCGCCAAAGAAATCATCCCGCTGGGCCTTGCAGGTGGGCGCTGCCGCGGCGAAGATCGTTTGACAGGATAATGGATTCGGGCCAATAGCAGCGCTCGGCGGGATGAGTTCTTTGGGGCGACGGCCGGTCGAACCGCCTGATGCCACGGGGCGGCGATCAAGGGGCGGCGACAATGAGTGAGATCACGACACCGCCGAGGCAGATCGGGGCTGAGACGCGGGTCGCGGTCGTCGGCCTCGGCTATGTCGGCCTGCCGTTGGCCGTGGCTCTCGCCGCGCACGTCGAGGTGCTCGGCTACGACATCAGCGAAAGGCGCGTGGCCGAGCTGCAGGCCGGCGAAGATCGCACGCACGAAGTTTCGCCGGAGCGCTTGGCTGACTCGACGCTTGCGGTGACGCACGACCCGGCGCGCCTGAAGGATGCCGATTGCTTCATCGTCACCGTGCCGACCCCGGTGGACGAGCAAAAGCGACCTAACCTCGATGCGCTCTTGGCGGCGGCTCGGACCGTCGGCGAGCAGCTTGCGCCGGGTGCGTTGGTGGTGTTCGAAAGCACGGTCTGGCCCGGCGTCACGGAAGATATTTGCCGGCCTGAGATCGAACAGCGCTCGGGCCTGACCTGCGGCGTCGATTTTCACCTCGGCTACTCACCCGAGCGCATCAACCCGGGCGATCGTGAACATACGGTCGAGCGCATCGTCAAGATCGTGGCGGCGCAGGATGCCGAGACGGCGCAGGCGCTCGCGACGCTTTATGGCAAGGTCACCGCGGGCGGCGTCTTCATCGCCAAGGATATCCGCACCGCCGAGGCCGCCAAGGTCATCGAAAACGCCCAGCGCGACATCAACATCGCCTTCATCAACGAGGTCGCGCAGATCTTCCACAAGATGGAGCTGTCGGTGCACGACGTCCTTGAGGCGGCCAACACGAAATGGAACTTCCTCGACTTCAAGCCCGGCTTGGTCGGCGGCCACTGCATCGGCGTCGATCCGTATTATTTGGCCCACCGCGCGGTCGAGATCGGCCACGACCCCGAGATCATCCTCGCGGGCCGCCGCATCAACGACTCCATGGGAACGTTCTTCGCCGATTCGATCATGGCGCAACTCGCCGGCAGCTCCGGATCGACCGGCACGCCGGGGCCAATTCTCGTGCTCGGCTTGAGCTTCAAGGAGAACGTGCCGGACCTGCGCAACAGCCAGGTCGTGGATATCGTCGCCCGCCTCAGAGTGTGCGGCTACCGGGTCCAGGTCCACGATCCCGTGGCCGATGCGGCTGAGGCCAAGCGGCTCTATGACATCGAGCTCAAATCCGATCTTGCCGACGCGAACGCGCAATATATTTGTGTGCTCGGCGCCGTCGCGCACGATGCGTTTCGCGCCTTCACCACCGAGAGCTTCGCCGCGCTGCTCGCGCCGGGCGGGCTCGTGGCCGATATCAAGGGGCTGTGGCGCGACGTGGCCATGCCCGCCGGCATCAGGCGTTGGACACTCTGAACCGACCGGCGCGCCGGCAGATCAAGCGGGTGGGGAAGGCATCAGCGCTTCGACATCGTTGATCAGCGTGCTCGCCTCGACCCACCAGTCGGGCCAGGCGGATTTGAGCCCGCGCGCGGCCCGGGCGGCCGTCGCGGTGTTGTCGAACAGGCCGAAACAGGTCGCGCCGCTGCCGCTCATGCGCGCCAGCCGACAGCCCGCCGCCGCCGCCAACCCGTCCAGCGCCGCCGCGATCGCCGGTGCCAGCGCGCGCGCCGGCGCCTCGAGATCGTTGCGCCGCGCGGCGAGCAATCGCGCTAGCGACGCCGTATCCGCCGGCGTGGCCTCGAACCGCCCCGGCACCGAATAGGGACCATCGCGGGCGCCGAAAACCGCGGCGGTCGACAGCGGAATACCTGGATTGACCAACACAAGCCCGACGTCGGACAAGTCCGGCCCGGGCGCGAGACGCTCGCCGATGCCGCCGACGAACGCCGTGCGGCCCATCAGACAGACCGGTACGTCAGCGCCAAGGCGGAGGGCGAGGGCGAAGAGCTCGTCCTTGTCCGGGGACAACCGCCAAAGCGCGGCCAAGGCACGCAACGCCGCCGCGGCGTCCGACGAACCGCCGCCGACACCAGCCGCTACCGGCAAACGCTTGTAGAGGCGGATAGAGGCCCGTGCCTGGATGCCCGCCGCCTCGGCCAGAAGGCGCGCGGCGCGAGCGATCAGATTTTCGCCCGTCGCGTTTTTTAGCGCCGCGGCGAAAGGTCCGGCGACCGCGACGGAGAAGCCCTCGTCCGCTGTCACGAAGAGGCTGTCGTGGACGGCGGCGAACGTGATCAGGCTGTCCAATTCGTGGTAGCCGTCGGACCGCTTGCCGGTGACATGGAGGTAGAGGTTGAGTTTGGCGGGCGCGGCGACGCTGAGGCCGTCGCCGAAGCCCCTCGTCACGGGGTGCCTTCAGGCAACGCCTCGGCAGTCAAACCCTTGACCAGCTTGCGCCGGATAATGGCCGCCAACTCGACATCGGGGCCGAGCTCGAGCGAGCGATGCCACTGGAACTTGGCTTCCATACGGCGCCCCACGCGCCAGTAGGCGTCGCCGAGATGGTCGTTGATGATCGGATCGGACGACAGCAGCTCGACGGAGTGCTCGAGGCGATCGACGGCCTCTTCATACTCGCCGAGACGATAGAGGGCCCAGCCCAGGCTATCGACGATGTAGCCGTCGTTGGGCCGAAGCGCCACGGCCTGCTCGATCATTTCCTTGGCGCGCTGCAAATTCATGCCCTTTTCGATCCACGAATAGCCCAGATAGTTCAGCACCAGCGGCTGTTCCGGTTGGAGCTCCAAGGCGGCCAGGAAGTCAGCCTCGGCGAGCGGCCAGCGGTCGGTCCGCTCGAAGGTGACGCCGCGCGCATAGAGCAGCGACCAGTGCCGCGCCTCCATCTCGGGCGTGCGCCCGATGGCGATGCCGTAGGCCTCGGCGGCACCGGCGTAGCTCTCCCGCATACGCAAGGTATCGCCCAGGGTGATCGCGGTATCGGCGCGGTCGGGCCGCTCCGCCACCATGTTCCGGAGGGTCTGCTCCGCCTCTTCCACGCGGTCCAACGCGGCCAGGTTCGTGGCGGCGCGAAGCCGCGCGGTCCACGAAAATGGCGAGCGGGCGTCCACCTGGCGATAAACCGCGAAGGCCTCTTCGTGGCGCGACAGGCTATCCAGAATTTCGCCGATCAGGATTTGCGCTTCCCAGAAATCCGGCCGCAGATAAATCGCCAGCCGCGCATATAAAAGGCCCGCGTCTCCGCCATTGTCTTGCGGCAAGGCGCTGGCCGCGCCAAAGAACGCTTCCGCTAATCCGGCTTGGGCGGTCGGCACGGCGCGCTCCGGTTTGCGCCCCTCCTCGATGCGCGCCAAGATTCCTTCCAGCCAGAGCGTGTCGGGATTTTGTTCCAGATAAGCCTGATAAAGCGCCCGCGCGTCGTCGAGGCGACCGGCACGCTCGAGAAAAGCGCCATAAGCCGCCACCGTGCGTAGCGTCCCGCCCGGCACGGCCTTGACTGCCTTGCCGTAATGCTCTTCCGCCGACGCCGGCTGCTCCACCAGGTCGAACAGCAGCCCGGCGTGGAAATCGAAATAGGGACCGAACACGGAGTGGCTCGCGAGCGGCTGCAACACCTCGATCGCGGCGGCCGAATCGCCACGGCCCATTTCGATCCAGCCCTCGATCATCGGCAGCAAGAGGGCGTACACCCCTTCGCGCGGGATCTCGACCAGCCGCTCCTTGGCCGCTTCGAAATCGCCGGCCTTGGCATCCTCGACCAAGAGCAGCAAATGGCCGAGCATCGATTCCGGATCCAGCGCGATGAGCTGCCGGGCGAGATCGCGCGCCTGGTCGAAGCGCCCGTCCGCGATCATCAGGATCAAGGTTCGGCGAAGCAGGCTCTGATTATCGGGATCCTCGGCCAGGGCACGCGACATGTATTCCGCCGCTGACGAAATGTCCCGGGTGGTGTAGGCGTAACGCCCGGCCAGATAGCTCCCGAGCGGCGAGGTACTGACGGCGGCCGGCGTCTCGTTGGCGGCAGCCGGCACCGCGCTCTCCTGTTCGGCGGGCGGCGGCAACGGCTCCGCACTCGACTCGGGCTCGCTCATCAGCTGGGCGCAAGAAGCCAACGGAACGGCGAGGGCGACAACCGGGAGCACGCGCCACCATGGCGCCGCCGCGCCGGGCTTTCCGTCACGCTTGGTGCGGGAAAAACGCAATATCTTCACGCCAACGAATCTATCCAATGTCGGGCGCATCGCCAATCACCTAATGCCTCTTTGGCGACAGGCGAGCCCGACCGTTCGTGCCGAGTGCCTACATGTTGGGATAATTGGGCCCGCCACCACCCTCCGGCACCACCCAGTCGATATTCTGGGTCGGGTCTTTGATGTCGCAAGTCTTGCAGTGTATGCAGTTCTGGGCGTTTATTTGCAAACGAGGACTGCCGTCTTCGGCCTCAACGATCTCGTACACGCCGGCCGGACAGTAGCGCTGCTCCGGCGCGTCGTAAATGGCCAAATTGGTCCGGATCGGCACGGCCGCGTCCTTGAGCCGCAGATGGACCGGCTGATCCTCCTCGTGGTTGGTGTTGGAAATGTATACCGAGGACAGTTTATCGAAGGAGAGCACGCCGTCCGGCTTGGGATAGTCGATCTTACGGCTGGCCTTGCTGGGCCTCAGGCGCGTGTGGTCCGGGTGGTGCCCCATGGTCCAGGGCGCCAGCCCGCGCGTCCAAAGCTCGAAGCCACTGATCAGTGTGCCGCCGAGCAGACCCCAGCGAAACGCGGGGCGGCAATTGCGTACCTGCCGCAGCTCTCGGTGAACCCAGGATTTGCGGAACGTTTTGACATAGCCCGTCAGCTCGTCGCGGCCTTCGCCGCCGCCGCGCAGCGCCTCGAACGCGGCCTCGGCGGCGAGCATGCCGCTTTTCATGGCCGTGTGGCTGCCCTTGTTTTTCGGCACGTTGAGGAGGCCGGCCGCGCAGCCGATCAATGCACCGCCCGGAAAGACCAGTTTCGGGATCGCCTGAAGGCCGCCTTCGTTGAGCGCGCGCGCGCCATAGGCGATGCGCTGGCCGCCGGCGAGCGTTTCGCGAAAGCGCGGATGGCTTTTCATCCGCTGGAATTCGTCGAACGGCGAGAGATAAGGATTTTCGTAGTCGAGCGCCACGACGAGCCCGACCGAGACCAGATTTTCCTCGAAGTGATAGCAAAACGAGCCGCCGTAGGTCTTGCGATCGAGCGGCCAGCCGAAGCTGTGCTGCATATAACCCGGGCGATGCTTGGCGGGCTCGACCTGCCAAAGCTCCTTGATCCCGAGGCCGTAGGTTTGCGGCTGCACGCCGTGGCGCAATTTGAAGCGCTCGAACAGCCCCTTGGTCAACGACCCGTGGCAGCCCTCGGCGAACAGCGTATATTTGCCGTGCAGCTCGATACCCGGCGTGAAGCCCGGCTTTTCCGCGCCGTCCCTGGCGATTCCCATATCGCCCGTGGCAATGCCCTTGACGCTGCCGTCTTCGTGATAGAGCACTTCGGCGGCGGCGAAACCGGGATAGATTTCGACCCCGAGCTCCTCTGCCTGCTGCGCCAGCCAGCGGCACAGGCTACCGAGGCTGACGATGAAGTTGCCGCGGTTATGCATCTGCGCCGGCAGCAACGCACCGGGTAATTTAAACGAGCCCCGCGCACTGAGAACGCGGAACTCCTCGTCCCTTACCGGCGTCTTGAGCGGCGCCCCTTTTTCCGACCAATCGGGTATCAGCTCGTCCAGCGCGCGCGGCTCGAAGATCGCGCCCGAGAGGATGTGAGCACCGATCTCGGAGCCTTTCTCGATCACCGTGACGCTGACCTCGTGCCCCTGGGCCTGGCTCAGTTGGCGTAGGCGGATCGCCGCGGCCAGCCCGGCCGGACCGCCACCCACGATAACCACGTCGTATTCCATCGCTTCACGGGTCATGACCGCTTGCGATACTCCCTCGCACGGCATGCGCGTCCTGTCGTTGTTATGGTCTTGTCGCGCGCCATGGTCAATCGCGCCTCGCCGGTTGAGCGGTCGATAGCACCCGGTCCGGCGCCTACCTCGCGCACCTGTCTCCTGCTAATCTCACGCCATGAGCCCCACGCCATGAGCCCCACGCCATGAGCCCCACGCCATGAGCCCCACGCCATGAGCCATCGCGAGTCGTTGCACGCCCTGTTGCAATGGTATGTCGCCGCCGGCGTCGACGAGACGATCGACACCGCGCCGCACGACCGTTTTACGAAACCGGTCGAGGCCGAGCCGGTCGAGACCGAAGCGCCGGCCGGCTCCCAAGCGGCCGCACAGGCGCAGCCACCCGCGCGGCCCGATCCAGCGCCCGCGGCCGCGCCCGGCGGGGCCAGCTGGAGCGCACACGACACCGCGCAAGCCTGCGCCACGCTCGCGGAATTGGTCGAAGCGGTGCGGCATTTCGAGGGTTGCGCGCTGAAGCGCACCGCCACCAATACGGTGATCGGCGACGGCGATCCAAAGGCGCCCACCATGCTGATCGGCGAGGCGCCGGGCGCCGAGGAGGATCGCCAGGGTCTGCCTTTCGTGGGCCCGGCCGGCCACCTTCTGGACAAGATGCTGGCGGCGATCGAGCTCGACCGCAGCAAGGTCTACATCACCAACATCCTGCCCTGGCGACCGCCCGGCAACCGCTCGCCAACGGCCGAGGAAATTACCATCTGCCAACCGTTCGTCGAGCGCCAGATCGAGTTGATCCAGCCTAAGGTGCTGATCCTCGTGGGCGGCATTTCCGCCAAGGCACTGCTCAATCGGCGCGAGGGCATCACCCGGCTGAGAGGCCGCTGGTATGATTTCGCGACCCCGCGACTCGACGCGCCGATTCCCACGACGGCGATCTTTCATCCCGCCTACCTGCTGCGCCAATCGGCCGCAAAAAAAGAGACTTGGCGCGATTTATTGGACATCGAGGAGAAAATAAGAAACCTGTTGTAAGGCATTGGCGATGCCGGAAAAATCATTGTTTTCCACAGGCTTAGCCTATGCTGACGGGAGCGTGTTTTGCTTGCTTCGACCCCTCAGGTTCCTCTATAAATCCTGGCTGTTTTTCGCTTATCCTAGGCGGTATAGCGGCATGATCGGAATGCGGAAGAAGCGAAGTAGAGCGCCCCGCGCGACGCGGGAGATCGGCCGGGGGTTGGCCGTCGTAGCCGTCGTGGCCGTCGCAGCGACGGCTTTATTATTTCTTACCGGAGCGGCGCTCGCGACGTCTTCCGATGCGGATGACGAGCGTGCGCGGCGCCTGGCCGCGCTGCCACCCGGGCTGGCCGAGATCGACGACGCGAA
>JAUVWK010000417.1 GCA_030604165.1 Alphaproteobacteria bacterium
CCGAGCGCGAGCAGGGGATCACGATCGATATCGCTTGGCGCTATTTCGAGACGGATGACCGCCGCTTCATCATCATCGACTCGCCGGGGCATGAGCAATATACCCGCAACATGGCGACGGGCGCTTCGCACGCCGATATCGCCATCCTCCTCGTCGATGCCCGCCACGGCGCCAAGCGCCAGACCCGCCGTCATGCCGCGATCTGCGATCTCGTCGGAATCAAACGCGTCGTGCTCGCAGTCAACAAGATGGACGAGGTCGACTGGTCGGAAGCGCGCTTTCGGCAGATCGAGGCCGAGTTCTACGCCATGGCCGGGAGCTTCAATTTCACCGAGACCGCAACCATCCCGGTCGCGGCTCTGACCGGCGACAATGTCGTCCACCGCTCGACGGCGATGTCCTGGTATTCGGGGCCCACGCTGCTCGACTATCTCGAAGCCGTCGATCCCGAGACCGCTCCCCTCGATGCGCCGTTCCGCATGCCGGTGCAGTTCGTGCTCCGCGCAGGCGGCGATTTCCGCGGCTATGCCGGCTCGGTCACGTCAGGGCGCATCGCTGTCGGCGAGCGGATCGTCGATGCCAGATCGGGGCTTGGCGCCACGCTGCGCCGCATCTCGACCATGGACGGCGATCTTCCCTTTGCCGCCAAGGGTGACGCGGTGACGCTCGTGCTCGATACCGATCTCGACATTTCCCGCGGCGCGGTGCTTTCGGAAGGAGCACGGCGCCCGGTCAATGCCGATGTGATCGAAGCGCGGCTGGTATGGCTGTCGGAGACGCCGTTCGATCCGGAAGCGGGGTATCTGTTGCGCACTGCCACCGATCTCACGCCGGTCACCAGCATGAGCGTGTCGGCACTCGTCGAGTTCGAGACGCTTGCCTCGCAACCCGCCCATGGCTGCGGTATGAACGACATCGCCGATTGCCGCATCCTGCTCGGCCGTCCCGCTTCGCTCGATCTATTCCGCGATTTGCCGCTCACCGGGAACTTCGTGCTGGTCAGCGCCATTGATGGTACGACGGTTGCCGGCGGCGTCATCACCTGGGCCCAAGCCGGGGCGCCTGCGGTCGGCGACAACGTATTTGTGATAGACCGGGCGCTGCTTGCGCGCGGATTATGCGCCGATCTCAGCGATTCGGCGGCTGACCAGGCGGAATTCAACCGGCGAGCGCAAAAACTTGCGGTGCTGCTACGTTCGGCCGGGGTTCCTGTCCTGGTCGAGATCTAGGCGGCTAGACTTTACCGAAGCATAATCAGGGACGCTGGGGTAAGGGGGCATCTCCGTCATGGTCGATCTGGGCTGGGTAGGCCAAGTGCTGCCGCTGGTCGCTGCCGGGTTCGGCGTCGGTCTGCTTGTCGGACTGACGGGGGTCGGCGGCGGGGCCCTGATGACGCCGTTGCTGATCTCGACCTTCGGCTTAAGCCCGCAAGTCGCCGTCGGCACCGATCTGCTCTATGCCTCGATCACCAAGACCGCCGGCGGCTGGCGCCACCATCTGTCCGACCATGTCGATTGGCCGATCGTGCTCAGGCTTGCCGCGGGAAGCCTTCCTGCTGCCGCGCTCCTGCTCGCGGTCATGGCCCTTCTTCCGATCAACACGGATCAGCTCGGCCATTGGATCCGGATGGGCCTGGTGGTGGTGCTGCCCGTGAGCGGGCTTGCCATCGTGCTCTATCCGTGCCTGTCGCGCACTGCGCTGCAGAACGGCACGGGCAACGTGCCGCCGCGCACGGTTCCGACCGTCCTGTTCGGTGCGATGCTCGGTCTTCTCGTGACGCTGACTTCTGTCGGGGCCGGCGCCATCGGCGTCACCGTGCTTGCAGCACTCTACCCGATGCTCCCGGCCAAGCGCCTGGTCGGTTCGGATATCGCCCATGCCGTGCCGCTCACGCTGCTCGGAGGGCTCGGCTATTTCGGCCTCGGCAATGTCGATACCGGGTTCTTGCTGGCGCTGCTCGTCGGCTCAATCCCCGGCATTTTGCTCGGTGCGCGGCTCGCAGGGCTTGCGCCGGAATGGCTGCTCCGGCCCATTCTCGCGCTGATGCTGTGCTATGCCGCTTGGATATTGTTCAACAACGGATAAGCGCGATCGGCCTTGGCTTACGCCCGGGCGAACGTCAGGAGGCCGAGAGCAAGCACGGCAAGCGCCCCGCCGATTTCGAGGCTAACGCCGATGCGATGCCGCAAAGTCTCGCTGCGGGCAAGAAACGCCATGAAGCGATGTCTGGTGAGAACGGTGCCGAGCGCGATTCCGCCAATGGCGCCGTTGACAAAACCCTCGACCGGCCGCGCCCTCTGGCCGAGATGATAGGAGACGAGCACGGTCTTGCCGTGGCCCGGCATCAGGGCATGAACCGCGCCGAACAGGATTGCGGCGCTCATCGCCAAGACAACAGCGCGGATCGCCGCCGGCCGCGGCGCCGAGCCCCTCGCGCATGCCGCCATAGAACCAAGGCTGAATGGAGAGAAGCGTCTGCATCAGCTAGTGTAGGTTAAAGATTCGCAACCGTTGCCGCCTCATCGCCGGAGGGAATCATGCTCTACCTCGCCGCAAAAGCCCTCCTTTCGGGAGTCATCATCGCCGTCGTGTCGGAGATTGCCAAGCGGAGTCCTGCGCTTGGCGCACTGATCCTGTCGCTGCCGCTCATCTCGATCCTCGCCTTCATTTGGCTGTGGCGGGAGAGTTCCGACACCGACGGGATCGTCGCGCTTTCGCAATCGACTTTCTTTTTCGTGCTGCCGACACTGCCAATGTTCCTGGTGCTGGCCGCTCTGCTTAGGGGTGGCGCCGGCTTCTGGCCGGCTCTCGGGCTGTCCTCACTGCTGACGATTCTTCTCTATGCGGCGATGGTGTGGGCGCTCGGCAGATTCGGCATTTCGCTTTAGGAGGCGCTTTGGCCGCCGCCTTTCGGGTGTAATGATGATGGGACTGTTCGGCACCGTTTACTCAGCTTTGTCCTGATCTTTCGTCGGTCTCTAAGCTTGGCATTTAGGCCGGGGCACGCATGCAGAGATTTCAGTCGCGAGGAAGGCTCATTGTCGGCGTGGCTTTCGATATTCCCGGCATGGGATACAGGAACCCTCTAACGGGTGAGATTGAAGGTTTCGAGGCGGACCTCGCCAGAGCGATCGCAGGAAAATTGCTTGGTGCCCGAGACCGTGTCGATTTTTTTCAGGTCACAAACGAACAGCGCTTCCCGGCGTTGCAACGCGACCTGGTGGATCTGGTGTTGTCTCAGATTACGATTACCGCGGATCGCGCCGAGCAAGTGGATTTTTCCGTC
>JAUVWK010000432.1 GCA_030604165.1 Alphaproteobacteria bacterium
CCCCGAACCTCAGCGCTGCTCGGCGCGTGGGCCACCCGGCGCGCGCGGCCTCAAGAGCGGCGCTTCGGGCACCGGGTCGTAGCCGAGGCCGCCAAACGGGTTGCAGCACAAAAGCCGCCATGCCGCGAGGCCCAGGCCGAGCAGGACGCCATGGCGGGTGAGCGCCTCCATCGCATAATGCGAGCAGGTCGGCGTGTACCGGCAGGTCGGCCCCAGATAGGGCGATACGATTAGCTGGTAGCCGCGTATCAGCGTCCGCAATACCAGGACGATGGGGTTCATGAGCGTTCCGCGTTGCGGCCGCCACGTCGGCGGCCGGCTCCTGTTGGCGCCTTTTCCCCCGATCCGCGGCTTCGTTCGGCGGATCGGTGCGCGCCCACCCGCTGCAGGGCCATCTCCAGGTCCCGTACAAGCTCGTCGAAGGGGCGCGCCACTGTTGCTGCCCGCGCGATTACGACATAGTCGTGCCCGGGCTTTGCGTGCTCCGGCATAACACGAGCCACTGCGGCGCGCAATCGGCGCTTCGCGCGATTGCGGTGGACCGCGTCACCGACTTTCTTGCTCGCCGTATAGCCGACGCGCAGCGGCGGGGTGGCGACCGTTGCGCGATCGCTTTGCGGGGGTCGGTAGGCTTGCAATACCAGGCCCGGCGCCGCCCATTTGCGGCGCGCGGCCGCGACGCGCAAGAACTCGGACCGACGCAGCAACCGCGCGATCCGCTCAGCCATGAGCTCACGCTGAGAGGCGCTTGCGTCCCTTGGCGCGGCGCCGCGCCAATATGCGGCGGCCCGCCACGCTCTTCATGCGATGGCGAAATCCGTGGCGACGCTTGCGGACGATGCGGCTGGGCTGGAAAGTGCGTTTCATGGGCTATGCTCCGAGCCGTGGTCCCGCCGCCCGCCGGAGCCGCGCTGCGGGCACCCTTTTCGTCGCGACGAGAGAGGCCGCTGTATACGGCGTGGGCCAGGCGAAGTCAACGGCGCCGCCAAGCCCCGGATCGGGTCTTTGGCGTCAGCCGGCTTGTTGGATTGGCCGCGCGCGCTATGATCGGCTGCGAGTCGCAGGATGCGCCGGTGCCGTTCGGCCCGGGGCCCGAACCACAGCGATAGGAAAGCGCCCCACTTGGCAGACGCGCTTGTTCCCGATCTATGCATCGTCGGCGCGGGCTCGGCTGGCCTGACGGTGGCCGCCGCGGCGAGCCAGTTGGGCGCCTCGGTCGTCTTGATCGAGCCGGGGCGCATGGGTGGCGAATGCCTGAACACCGGTTGCGTGCCCTCCAAGGCGCTGTTGGCCGCGGCGGCGCGCGGCGACGGTTTCGCCGCCGCCCATGCGCATGTCGAGGCGGTGATCGCGGAAATCGCGCCGCAGGATTCGCAAGAGCGTTTCGAGGCCATGGGCGTGCGTGTGATCCGCGCCGCGGCGGCGTTCGCCGGGCCTAAGACCGTGGTCGCCGGAGACACCACGGTGCGGGCGCGACGCTTCGTCATCGCCACCGGGTCCGTGCCCTACATACCGCCGGTCCCAGGCCTTGCGGAGCTGCCCTATTTGACCAACGAAACCTTGTTCGAAGCCCGGCCGGAGCCCGAGCATCTGCTGATTCTCGGTGCCGGGCCGGTCGGGGTCGAGATGGCGCAGGCCTTTCGTCGGCTCGGCGCCCGGGTCTCACTGGTCGATATGGCGCGCCTGCTGGCTCGTGACGACCCGGAGCTCACGGAGATCCTGGTCTCGCGCCTGACCGCCGAAGGCGTGACCGTGCTGGAGCATACCGAGGTGCTGCGGGCCGAACGGCGGGGTTCGGCGCTGGCGCTGATCTGCCGCTCGAACGGCGCGGAGCGCCGCTTGGAAGGTTCGCACCTCCTGGTCGCCGCCGGGCGACGCGCCAACTTGGACGGTCTCGCGCTCGACCTGGCGGGCGTGCAATACACGGCGGACGGCATCGAAACAGACCGGCGGCTGCGCACCGCGAACCGGCGGATTTTCGCTATCGGCGATGTCGTGGGCCCCCATCGGTTCACGCACATGGCCGCGTATCAGGCCGGAATCGTGCTCCGTAATGTGCTGTTCCGCCTGCCCGCCAAGGTCGACTATAGAGCCGTGCCGTGGGTCACGTTCAGCGATCCCGAGTTGGCTCATGTCGGGCTCACCGAGGCGCGGGCGCGCGCCGCGCCGGGCGAAATACGCGTCCTCCGCTGGCCGTTTGGCGAAACCGACCGCGCCGTCGCGGATGGCGCCACCGACGGGCTGGTCAAGGCGATCGTGACGCCGCGGGGCCGCATCCTCGGAGCGTCGATCCTGGGCCGAAACGCCGGGGAGCTGCTGCAGCCCTGGGCGCTGGCGATCCAGGCAAAGCTCGGGGTTTCCGATTTGGCGCGCACCGTCGTACCATATCCGACGAGGGCGGAGGCCAGCACCCGGGCGGCCGTCAGCTATTATGCGCCCAAGTTTCTCAATGACCGCACGCGGCGTTTGGTGCGTTTTCTGGCCCGGTTCGGCTGAGGCGCGCGCCACGCCTGAGCGGATGACCCCGGTGAGCCATCGTGCATAACGCAAAATCATGATAGGGGGCACGAGGATCAAGTTCGGCTTGCCGCCGCTGACGCGGAGCCTCTCGGCACGGCTGCTGGTGCTGACGGTCGTCTTCGTTCTCGTCGGCGAAGTTCTGATCTATGTGCCCTCGGTCGCCCGCTTCCGGCTGGTCTATCTCGAGGAGCACATCGCTGCGGCGCGCATCGCCGCGCTCGCCGTCGAGGCCGCGCCCGACCAGATGGTCACCGAAGAGCTCGGCGACATGCTGCTGCATCATGCCGGGGTCGCCGCCATCTCGCTGAAGCGGCCCGGCCGGCGCACGCTGATTCTCTCGTCCGACATGCCGCCGGCAATCGACAAGACCTTCGACATGCGCGCGGCGACGCCGCCGCGGCTGATCCGCGACGCCTTCGATTCCCTCCTGCACAGTGAGCACCGCGCGATCCGCGTCATGGGGGTTTCGCCGAAAGACGACGGCGAGCCCATCGTCGACATCGTCATGCGCGAACAGCCCATGCGGGACGCCATGCTGGACTATTCGAGCCGCATTCTGGTGCTTTCCATCGTGCTCGCCCGGATCACCGCAAGTTTGGTGTTCTTGAGCCTGCATCTGTTCCTGGTGCGGCCCATGCGGCGCATGACCGACAGTCTGGTCGCTTTCCGACGCGATCC
>JAUVWK010000279.1 GCA_030604165.1 Alphaproteobacteria bacterium
CTCTGCACCATCCCGCAACGCCTGGAACTGCCGCTGGACTATGAGGGCATCGAGGGCTGCAAGATCGCCTTTTCCATGGATCTCGGCTACCTCCAGATCGACCCAGAGGTGCAACGCAACACGCGGCGCGCGCTGCAGACCTTCGAGCGCCTCGGCGCCGTGGTCGAGGAGGTCGATCTGGGCTGGAACTGGGGCGTGCTCGATTGCTGGATGACCTGGTGGGAGGGCCTGTTCGCGGCCATCGCCGGCCAATATCTGCCGCAATGGCGCTATCAGATGGACCCCTACGTGGTGCGGCTGCTGGAAAACGGCCTCGGCCACAGCGCCGCCCGGCTCTACGGTTGCAACACCTTTCGCGGCTGGATGTGGCGCCGGCTCGAGCCCATCCTGAGGCTCCACGACGTGCTGGTCTGCCCGACGCTCGCGGTGCCCGCGGTCAAGGCCGACCACGACGACGCCGACCCCGATTTCCGCATCAATGGCGAGCGCGTGCAGGCCTATGTCGGCTGGGTCTTGACCCACGGCTTCAACCTGGTGAGCCAGTGCCCGGTGATGAGCGTGCCCACCGGCTTCGCCGCCTCCGGCGTGCCCACTGGCATGCAGATCGTCGGCCGCCCGTTCGACGACCTCGGCGTTTTCCGCACGGCCGCCGCCTTCGAGGCGGCCGGCCGGCGCCGGCGCAAGCGCCCGAAGATCTAGCGCGGGGGGCTTGGCGCCCGCTGGCGGCACTTGGGCCCGTGTGCTATTAGGCCCATGTGCTATTAGGCGGTGGGTCGCTCGGCGACGGTCAAGCGAGTGAGGGCCCGGATGCGAGCTTGGCATGATGGCCGCGCCGCCGCCACAGCCGCGGGCGCCCGTAGCTCAGCCGGATAGAGCATCGGTTTCCTAAACCGGGGGTCGCAGGTTCGAGTCCTGCCGGGCGCGCCAGCCCTCTCAAGCGCTGCGTGCAGCGCCTCACAGCTCCGCCTCAGCCGAACCCTCCGTCGTCTGCCGAGCGGCGGGCGTTCGGTGGCCGCCCCGTTACGCGGCCGGCCGCCACAGACCTTCCCGGACCAGCCCGTCGGCGAGCTTGTCGAGGCCACGGCCGAAGCGCGTGATGATCTCGTCTACTTCGCCGGTGGTGATGCTCAGCGCGGGCGAGAAGGACGACGAGTTGTGACCGAAGAAGCCGCGCGTGATCAGCTTCTCTTCCAGACAGAGATCGAACAGGCGATGCGAGCAATCCCATTCGAGGTTGAGCTCTTCCTTGGTCTCCTTGTTGGCCACGAGCTCGGTGGCGAGCAGCAGGCCTTCGCCGCGGATCTCGCCCATCAGCGGATGGTCGCCAAGGCGCTCGTTCAATTGCGCCTTGAAGTAGGCGCCGACCCGGGCGGCGTTGCCCACCAGGTCTTCGCGCTCTATCAGATCGAGATTGGCGTTCGCCGCGGCGCAGGCGATGGGGTGCCCGCTCGCGGTATGGCCGTGCGAAAACATCGGGATGTTCCGGGAGCCGTCTCTTAAGACCTGCCAAACCTCATCGGAGATCACCGACGCCGAGAGCGGCACGTAGGCGCTGGTGATGCCCTTGGACAGCGTCATGAGGTCGGGCTGGAGCTGGTATTTCTCGCAGGCGAACCAGGTGCCCAGGCGGCCGAATCCGGTGATCACCTCGTCGGCGATAAAGAGCACGTCGTGCTTCTTGAGGACCTTCTGGATCTCTTCGAAGTAACCCTCCGGCGGGGTCACGCAGGCCGCCGCCCCCATCACGGGCTCGGCGATGAAGGCGCAGACGGTGTCGGGATCTTCCTTCTCGATGAGCGCCTCCAAATCGCCCGCGAGGCGCTTGGAATAATCGCGCTCCGTTTCGCCCGCCTGCGCGCCCCAGAAAAAATGCGGCTTGGTGGTATGCAGGAAGCCCGGCAGCGGAAGGCCGAAGGGCTCGTGCATGAGCGGCAGGCCCGAAAGGTTGGCCGCGATGCCGGTGACGCCGTGGTAGCCCATGTCGCGCCCGATGATCTTGCGCTTGTTGGGTTTGCCCCGGAACCCCTGATACATCCACGCCATCTTGACGTTGGCGTCGTTGGCTTCCGAGCCCGAGCTGGCGTAGTGGATCTTGCTCATGGTCTTGGGCAGGAGGTCGAGCAGCCGGTCGCTCAGCCTGATCTGCTGCTCGTGCGCGCTGCCGGCGAAGGTATGGAAATAGGCGAATTTGTGCGCCTGCTCGGCGATGGCATCGGCGATTTCGCTGCGGCCGTAGCCGGCGTTGACGCAAAACAGCGCCGCCATCGCGTCGATGTAGGTATCGCCCTTGCTGTCGGTTATGTAGATGCCGTTGGCGGAGGTTATGATGGTCGGGCCGACCTCCTCATGTTCCGCCAGCGGTGTGAAGGCGTGGATCGTACTGTCGATGTCCATTTGCGCGAGATCGATATTTTCTGCAACCTGTGCCATCGCCTTGTCCTCCGCTCGCCGGGAAAATCCGCAGATCGGCGCTCCGTTCAACCGGGATTTCCCGGCTGACCGCGCCCGGCCGGTGAAAACCGTAGCACGAATGGCGGCCGGGGAAGAGTCCGGCCTCGAGCCGCCACGGGCTCGGGCGTCCGCCAGGATCGCACCCCGGCAACTGGTGGGGGCCAGCGGTAGAATCTGGCGCGAAAGCGCTGACATCTCGGCGCGCGCGCGTTACAAAGGCGCGCGGGCAGCGGCAACGCTAGAGGCACGCCGGAAATTCGGGAGACAAGACATGGTGCGCAAGAACACGGCGGCCGCAATTATCGGCGCGGGCCGCGGGCTCGGCAGGGCGACCGCACAGGCGATGGCGCGCTAGTGAATAAGACCCGCTAGCGGCCCCGGACCATGCCTCCCGCGCGTTTCACCTGGTACAACTTCATTGCGCTCGTCGTGGCGCTCGCCTTTGCGCTGTTTCCGATCTTTTGGATCGCCTCCACAGCCTTGAAGCCCTTGAGCGAATGGGTTACCACGCCGCCGACCTGGGTGCCGGCGCACGCCACCTTCGATAATTTCGAGGCCTTGTTCGGCTCGCGTCTCGATCTGACGCTCTCCGTGCGGGATTCCGTTGTCGGTCCGCTCATCAACTCGATCGTCGCGTCCGTGGTCGCCACGGTCCTCGCGATTGCGATCGGCGCGCTCGCGGCGCTCGCCTTCTCGCGTTACCGCATCGGCGGAAGTTTCCTGCCGCTTTCCATCCTGGGGGTGCGCATGATCCCGCCGATCCTGCTGGCGACGCCGCTGCTCATCTTGTTCGGCGAGCTCGGCCTTCGCGATACGCTGCTCGGCCTGATTCTCGTCTACACCGCGCTTACCGTGCCGATCGCGATGTGGATGCTGAAGAGCTTCATCGATGCCGTGCCCGTCGAGATCGAAGAGGCCGCCATGATGGACGGCCTCTCGCGTTGGGCTGCTCACCTTCGCGTCACGCTGCCGCTGATCAAGGGAGGAATCGCGGCGACGACGACCTTCGTCTTCATCCTGAACTGGAGCGAGTTTCTCATGGCCCTCGTCTTGAGCGACAAGAACGCCATCACCTTGCCGATTCTGCTGCGCATGTACGAGGGCGGCTATGGGGCCCAATCCGCGCTTGCCGTGATTGCCGTCATTCCGCTGTTGATCGCGGCTTTCGTGATCCAGAAATACCTCGTGCGGGGCCTCACCTTCGGCATGATCAAGCAATAAGCGCCTGACCGTGTCCGGCCACCGTTGGCGTGAGCAAAGCTGGCGGTCGAAGGCGACCCCGGCCTCGATCCGGCGCGGGGGCGCGGCGCGTGATCCGAAAGGTGCGGCGCGGGGCGCGCTGGGTTAGGCTGAGCGTCCGGCAAAACCAGAAAAAAGCGGTGTCTCCCATGAGCTCCTTTACACCCACCACGCGCGCGCGGCTGCGGCGTTTGTCCGAGCGCGGTTCCTATGACCGCGCCGCCATCTTCCCGATCCTCGACGCCGGCCTGATCTGCCATGTCGGCTATCTCATCGACGGCCAGCCCTATGTCACGCCGACCTGCTATTGGCGCGACGGCGACCGCCTCTATTGGCACGGCAGCCGCGCCAGCCGCATGGTGCGGGCGGTGCAAGACGGCGCCGCCGTCTGCCTCACCGTGACCCATCTGGACGGCGTGGTGTTCGCGCGCTCGGGCTTTCATAGCAGCATCAACTATCGCTCCGTGATGGCCTTCGGGCGCGCCTTCCCGGTGGACGACCCGGCCGCGAAGCTGCGCGCGCTCGTAGCCTTCTCCGAGCGGATCGCCCCGGGTCGTTGGCCCGAATTGCGCCCGACGACAAAGCAGGAGCTGAAAGCCACGACGGTGCTGGAGATGGAAATCGAAGAAGCCTCCGCCAAGGTTCGCAGCGGCCCACCGATCGATGACGAGGACGAATACGACCTCGACGTTTGGGCCGGCGTCTTGCCGCTCGGCATGGAAGCGAGTGCGCCCCAAGCTGAAGCCCACGTCAAGCCCGGCATCGGGATACCCGCCTATCTGAGCCGGCTGCGTCTCGGGTAGGGTTGGAGCAGGGCAAGCGTGCCGCCCGTCACGCCGGGCAGCGGGTCAGCAGGCGACCGGCCCGGTCGAAGCGGAGGGGCGCCGCTTCCGCGACGATCTCGCCGGCGCCGTTGAGCTCGGCGGCCAAATTCGGCGAGAGCAGGGC
>JAUVWK010000288.1 GCA_030604165.1 Alphaproteobacteria bacterium
AAGTTTATTTCCGGCGTGCCGAGCTGGGCGCCCTCGCCCGCGATCAGGATATCGGCGCTCAGCGCCAGCTCCAGACCGCCGCCGAGACAATAGCCGTTGATCGCGCCGACCACCGGCTTGCGGAAGCTGCGCACCGCGCCCCAATAACGGCTGCGCGGGTCGAGCTCCGCGTCGACCGGGCCTCGGGTGACAAGCTCGTTGATGTCGGCGCCGGCAGCGAACACTTCCGCGCCGCCGGTCAGCACGACGCAGCCCACCGTGTCGTCGGTCTCGGCCGCGGCCAGCGCCTCGGCCAGCCGTTCGAGCAAGGGCGTCGCCAGCGCGTTGCGTTTTTCCGGGCGGTTCAGGGTCAGGCAGCGCACGCCGGGGCGTGGATCGTCGACGATAAGAATCTCAGCAGTCATGGTCTGCGGGCTCTCGCATCGGTCAAGGGGTGGGCCGTCACCATAACAGACAACGCCTCGCAGAGAACGTCGTGGCCGGCCCCAACGAGGCGGCGCGAGCTCAGATCACCGGACCGGCCGCCGCGGCGTCGACATGCCGCCACTCCTCGTCGGCCAAGACTGCACGCAACGCCGCCACCGCGTCCCAGACCTCCGTATGGCGCAAATAGAGCGGCGCGAAACCGAAGCGCATCACGTCGGGGCGCCGAAAATCGCCGATCACGCCGCGCGCGATCAGCGCCTGCATGGCCGCGTAGCCGTGGGCGTGGCGATAGGCCACCTGGCTGCCCCGTCTCTCGTGTGCCGTGGGCGAGATCGGCGTAAGCCCGAGCCCGCCGCAGGTCTCCTCCACCAGGGTCATGAACAGGTCGCTCAAGGCCAGCGACTTGGCGCGGATCGCCGCCATGCCGGCTTCGAGAATGACCTCCAGACTGGCCTCCAGCATGGCCAGCGCGACCACCGGCGGGGTGCCGCAAAGCGCCCGCGCGATGCCCTCGGCCGGGCGGTAGCGGGCGGCGAAATCGAACGGCGCGGCGTGGCCCATCCAGCCCGTCAGCGGCTGGCGCAAACCATCCTGCAGACGGCGCGCGACATAGAGATAGGCCGGCGCGCCGGGCCCGCCATTGAGATATTTGTAGCCGCAGCCGACCGCGAAATCGGCCTCGCAAGCGGCCAAATCCAGCGCCACCGCGCCGGCGCTGTGGCTCAGATCCCAGAGCACGAGCGCACCGGCCGCGTGGGCCGCCGCCGTGAGCGCCGCCATGTCGTGCATGCGCCCGGAGCGGTAGTCGACGTGGGTGAGCGAGAGCAGCGCCACCTGATCGTCCAAGGCGTCTTCGAGCTCGTCGGCCGCCACCAGGCGCAGCGCGACGCGGCCATCGAGCAGGTCGCAAAGCCCTTCGGCGACGTAGCTGTCGGTCGGGAAGTTGTCGGCCTCGGAGAGGATCGTCGGCCGCCCCGGGCGCAGCCGCACGGCCGCCGCCAACAGCTTGAACAGATTGACCGAGGTGGAATCGGCCGCCACCACCTCGTCGGGCGCGGCGCCGATCAGCGTGGCGATTTTGGCCCCCACCGCCGCCGGCAGGTCGATCCAGCCATGGGCGTTCCAGGCGCGGATGAGGTCGCGCCCCCACTCTTCGTGAATCACCTGGTGGGCCCGCGCGGCGGCCGCCGTGGGCAGCATGCCGAGCGAATTACCGTCGAGATAAATGACGCCGTCCGGCACTTCAAAGCGGGCGCGAAAGCCGGCGAGCGGATCGGCCGCGTCCAGCGCGGCCGCCGCCTCCCGGCTCGGCGCGGTCACGCGACCAGGCCCTGCCGCAGCGGCGCCACCACGACGCGACGGCGGATTGTTTTGACCCGGCCTTTTCGATCCGCGCACAATCGGGCCGTCACAAGGGGAGCGAGGCCAAGGGGAGCGAGGCAATGAGCAAACACGATGGCGGGCCCGGCCTGCCCGAAGGCACCGAGACCGACTTCGAAGGCGCGATGAGCTACGGCGATTATCTGGCGCTCGACGGGCTGCTCGCCTGTCAGGCGCCGCGCTCGGAGAGTCATGACGAGATGCTGTTTATCATTATCCACCAGGCCACCGAGCTCTGGATGAAGCTGGCGATCCACGAAATGGAGGCCGCTCTGATAAAGATCCGGAGCGACGACCTGCAACCCGCCTTCAAGATGCTGGCGCGAGTCTCGCGCGTCCAGTCCCAATTGATCCAGTCTTGGGACGCGCTGTCGACGCTGACGCCGGCCGACTACATGACCTTTCGCCACCATCTGGGCCATGCCTCGGGCTTTCAGTCGCACCAATACCGCCTGATCGAGTTCATGCTCGGCAACAAGAACCGCGCCATGCTCGCGCCCCACCGCCATGCGCCGGCGATCCACGAGCGTCTCAAAGCGGCGCTCGACGCGCCGAGCCTCTATGACGAAACGATCCGTCTGCTCGCCAAGCGGGGCTTCGCCATCGCCAAGGCGCAGACCGAGCGCGACTGGAGCGAGCCGCGCGCCAGCGACGCCGGCGTCGGCGCGGCCTGGCTCGAGATTTACCGCGACACGGCGACCCACTGGGACCTCTATGAATTGGCCGAAAAGCTGGTGGACGTGGAGGACTGCTTCCAGCAATGGCGCTTCCGCCATGTGATGACCGTGGAGCGCATCATCGGCCACAAACGCGGCACCGGCGGCACCGCCGGGGTCGCCTATCTCAAGGGCGCGCTGGCGATCCGTTTCTTCCCCGAGCTGTGGGAGGTACGCACCGCGCTTTGAGCGCCCGGCGGCTGGTTCTAGAGCAATTTACGAATCCGTGGACTCGCTCAAGGCCGCGACCGCGGCCCGCCGGTTATCCGGCGCGCCGGCGCAGGTGCGAGGTCCGCCGCCGTGAGCAAGAAACATTAAGGCGTGGCGCGGCTTGGGCCCAGCGCTGATAATCGCAAGTGCAGGCTGCGCAGGCTGCATCGAAGGGGGAGAGATCATGACAGGCAAGACGATCGCGCTTGCGGCGGACGATGGCGGCAAATTTTCGGCCTACCTCGCCGTGCCGGAGGCCGGCAGCGGGCCGGGGTTGCTGCTCTTGCAGGAAATTTTCGGCGTCAACGAGACCCTGCGGCAGACCGCCGACCTGTTCGCGGAAGAGGGCTACGTCACCATCGTGCCCGACCTGTTCTGGCGCCTCGAGCCCGGTATCGAGCTCGGCTACGGCGCGGCGGATTTCGCCCGGGCGCTCGACTATATGGGCCGCTTCGACGCGGACCGGGGCGTGGCCGACGCGGGCGCGGCGCTCAAGGCGCTGCGCGCCATGAGCGAATGCACCGGCAAGCTGGCGGTGCTGGGCTTTTGCCTGGGCGGTCGGCTGGCCTATCTCACGGCCGCGCGCCACCGGGTGGACGCCGCGATTTGTTTCTACGGCGTCGGCATCGAGCAAGTGCTGGACGAGGCGCCCGCCATCGATTGCCCCATGGCGATGCATTTCGCCGGCGCCGACCAGTTCGTGCCGGAGACCGCGGTGGACAAGATCCGCGCCGCCTTCGTGGCGCGCGACGACGTGACGATCTGGCTCTATCCGGAAGTAGACCACGCCTTCTATAACCGCGCCCGCAAGGAGGTCTATCACCGGCCCTCGGCCCTGATGGCCCATTCGCGCAGCATCGCGCTGCTGCGCCGCGAAATGGGCCCGCACCACGACCTCGAGAAGCTTTGGGAGCGCCATCTCGACTACGAGTTCTTCACCCGCGACGCCGACAAGACCATGGCCACCATGGTCGGCGAGCCCTATGTCAATCATGTCCCGACCATGACCGGCGGCACGGGCCACGCCGAGCTGAAGCGCTTCTATGCGCACCATTTCATCCCGTGCATGCCCAAGGACACGCGCATGATCCCGATCTCGCGCACCGTCGGCGCCGACCGCGTGGTGGACGAGCTGCTGTTCTGCTTCACCCACGACCGGGAGATCGACTGGATGCTGCCGGGCGTCGCGCCGAGCGGCAAATATGTCGAGGTGCCGCTGGTCGCGGTGGTGTGTTTTCGCGGCGACAAGCTCTATCACGAGCATATCTATTGGGATCAGGCGTCCGTGCTGGTGCAGATCGGCCTGCTCGACCCCGCCGGCCTGCCGGTCGCCGGCATCGAGACGGCGCGCAAGGTAACCGACGAGACCGCGCCCTCGAACACCCTGATGGCGCGCTGGGCCGAAAGCGCGTCGTCTTAGGGTTTTGTCCGCTGGCGCAGCGGCAGGGCCGTTTTGGAGCCAAACACCAGCAGCGCCAGGACCTCGGGCTCGCGATAGAGGCCGGCCGGCACCCTGAGGGCGGCGCCGGCCGGCCGGCGATGGGCGATACCGGCGTGGGACAGCGCGTCCGTCAGGTCGCCCTTGTCGTAGCTCGGCCAGGGGCTGTCGGCGGCGGGCGCGCCGTCGGCCGCGAACGCCACGGTCTCGAGCCCGGACCAGCATAGGCGGTGACGCGCGCGCACCCCATCCAGCCAGTCGGCATCGCTCGCCTTGGCCGCGGCGAAGCGCAGAAAAGCGTCA
>JAUVWK010000323.1 GCA_030604165.1 Alphaproteobacteria bacterium
AATTCGAGCAGCGCACGAAGGACATCGTGAACCCACTAAAAATAAACGAACACGCCAAAGTTCTTGTCGATGATGATTGGCTGCACCGCGCTAGCTACACCTTGGATGGCGTCATATTCGATTTTGATGAAGCAGCCGTCACAAAATTCGGCCTAAAGACAAGCGGCCAAAGCGGCTTCGTACTACACCGCTAACCCGCCACCTACGCCATATGCCAAGGCAAGAAGTAGTTCGCCTAGTTCGTGGCTTCTGCTTCGGATCAATCTGAGACCTTCCGGACAGCGGCAAAGCGCGTTGGCTTAGTGGCGAGTTCCGAACGTGTAGACGCCGTCGTTCCACCTAAAGGCCAACAGCGCTCGTTACGGCCACGCGCTCCCGAACCCTTCGGCGTAACCAGCCGCAGACGCTGGACTCCAGCCACCCCCGCCCCCATCCTGAGCCGCTCACGCCCACACGACGAGGCAACCATGACAAACATCACCAACCGTCAGATCAGATTGGCCGGCCGGCCGGTCGGGCTTCCCACGGCGAGCGATTGGGAGTTGACCGAGGAACCCGTGCCCGACCTGCGGGAGGGCCAAGTCCTGGTCAAGGTTCACTACATCTCTGTAGACCCGGCGATGCGCGGCTGGATGATGGACCGCGAATCCTACGTGCCGCCGCTCAAGCTCGGCGACGTGATGCGCGCGCTTACGGTCGGCGAGGTGATCGCCAGCCAAAACCCTAACCTCGGCCCGGGCGATTTCGTCGCCGGCGTCGATGGCGTGCAGGAATACGCGATCTCCGACGGCAGCCTCTTGCTGCAGGTCGACACCAGCCTGGCGCCCCTGCCCGCCTACTTGAATACCTTAGGCATCGCCGGCCTCACCGCTTATTGCGGCCTGCTCGAGGTTGGCGCGCCGCGAGCCGGCGAGACGGTCGTCGTCTCCGGCGCCGCCGGCTCGGTCGGCGCCCATGTCGGCCAGCTCGCCAAGCTCAAGGGCTGTCGCGCCGTCGGCATCGCCGGCGGGCCCCGCAAGTGCGCCTTCCTCACCGACGAGCTCGGCTTCGATGCCGCGATCGACTACAAGAGCGAGGATCTCGACGCCGGCCTCGCCCGCAGCTGCCCGGACGGCATCGACCTGTTCTTCGACAATGTCGGCGGCGAAAGCTTGGACGCGGCCCTGGCGCTAATCAACTTCCACGCCCGCGTCGTGATCTGCGGCGCGATCTCACAATATAACGCCACGACGGCGATCGAAGGCCCGCGCAACTACCTCAACCTGCTCATCCGCAGCGCCAGGCTGGAAGGCTTTATTTATTTCAACTGGCGCGACCGCTGGCCGGCGATGATCGCCGAGCTGGCGAACTGGCGCGCCGAGGGCAAGCTGAAATGCCCCGACGACATCGTCGAGGGCGGGGTCGCGGTCTTCCCCGAAACCCTGCCGCGGCTGTTCTCGGGCGACAACTTCGGCAAGCTAATGATCAAGGTGGCCGACTGATCGCTTGGCAGCGCCGCCTTGCGGGCAGTCGCCCGGCTACATCCAGCCCAGCTCCTTCAACGCCCAGGGCGCGTTCCAGATCTTGGTCAGGTGCGAGACCTTGTCGTCCGCGTCCATTGTCACGGCATAGACGTAGTGCGTATGCGTCTCTTTGTTGGTGGGCGGAACCGGGCCGCCCTCGCCGGTATGTTTGCCGTTAAAGGTCGCGAAGAAAATCGCCGTTCTCGTGGCCTCGTCATAGGACGAGCTATGCAAGTCATAGGTTGCGCCGGCGAGCGTTACCCTGCCGACCTGCATCATCCACTCGCAGTACTCTTCGACACTGGTTAGCTCGGCCAGGGGTTCGCTTTGCGCGGTGAAGGTGGCGTTGTCGGCAACATATGACTGGCACCCTTCCCAACCCGAAGGCGCCTCACAGGCTTCGAAGAATTTGTTGGCGTTTTCAAAAGCGGTCATCGGATTGTCTCCCTTGCAAACTGATCCTCAACAAGAATAGCCGAGATTCGCTTGGCTGTCCTGATCTCGTTCATGAATATCAGACGAGCGCCGCACCCTTCCCTTCAGCGTCAGAACGCCTGGTTGAGCAAAACGTCGCAGCCCTCGCGGGTGGGCGGTGTGGCGAACAGTCTGCCGATCTCCCCGACCAGTTCCTGCGCCCTCGACGCCGCCGCTTCCTGCAAGGCCTGGCTCTCATAGATGGCGAGGAGCAGGCAGCGGTCCGGGCCACGCCGGATCATGAGGACCTGCTTCACGCCTTCGACCTTTTCCAGTTCCGGGCCGATGGAGCGAACATATTCGACGGCCTCGGTGAGCCTGCCGGGTTGAAACTGAATATCGTAGAAGCTGGTAAACATACTTGTCCCTCTCCCTTTCGAACGCTTGTTGTCCGCCGCCACGCGATTGCGCGGGACTTGCCGGTGGATCGGGCCAGAAATCACCCGTCAGTCATGTCGCAAGGGGTGCCCTTGCAGCGCTTATCGCCGTTCGTCCCGTGGGCACAGCAGGGCGATTCGATACGTTCCTGCGGCCGGTCTTGCGCCGAACTTCGCTTATCCTTCCCTGCGTGGGATAAGAACCCACACAAATATATCATCACGGGACTGGCGCCCGATCAACCTTACGGAATGTCGGGGCTTGGCTGCGTGGTTCGTCGCACACCAACCGGTGCGTTACTCGGGCGCACGCAGCAACGCATCTAGCTTTTCCGACAGCGTTTCGAACGCCATGCCGCCGACGTGTTTTTCCCCGTCGATGAAGAAGGTCGGCGTGCTGTCGACACCGAGCTCCTCGCTGGCGAATTCGTAGGCTTCGAGCACCTGGCGTTCCAAGCGGCCGTCTTCCAGGCAGCGCTTGAACGTGGCCCGCTCGACCCCGTGTTCCGCGCCGATTTTCGCCAGCGCTTGCAAGGGTGTCTCCGCCCCATTCCAGACGCGGGCGTTCTCGAACAAGGCGTCCTGCAAAGCCAAATAGCGCTCCGGCGCCGCGCAATGGGTCAGGATGGCGGCCTCCAGGGCGGTCCAATTCAACGGAAAGTCCCGGAACACGAAGCGCACCTTGCCGGTTTCGATATAGGCCGCCTTGAGCGGCGGGAATACCTTGCGGTGGAAGGCGGCGCAGTACGGACAATTGAGCGAATAATACTCGATCATGACGATCGGCGCGTCGGCGTCGCCGAACGCCTTGTCGCCAGCCCTGCCGTCCAGACTTTCGCCCCCAGCTGCGGGCGGCATCGAGAAGACCAGCGCCATCACGGCGAGCGCACCGAACAGCCCGCCCAGGCGGGCGAGAAGCGACCGTCGGCTCGGTAATTTCCTCACTTCGTCGGCCGCGCCGCATCGCGGTGCAGACCTGCGCGGATGGCTCATTGCGTTCGCTCCAATCGGCGGCTTCAGCAGCTCAAGAGGCGATGTCGATGACCACCTTGCCGACCGCGTGGCCGTCTTCGAGGTGGCGGTGGGCCTCGGCGACGTCGGCCAGGGCGAAGCGGCGCGGATCGAGCAACGGGCGCAGCTTGCCGGCCTCGGCCAGGGCCGCGGCCTGGCGCATGATTTCGCCCTGATGCGCGCGCTCACGATCATGCAGCATCGGCAGCAACATGAAGACGACGTGCAGGCTAAGGCCCTTGACGTGCATCAGGGTCAGGTCGGCTTCATACTGCGACACGATGGTCACGACCTGACCGTTGAGGCGCGCCGCCTCGAACGACACGGCAATCCGGTCGCCGCCGGTGGCGTCGTACACCAGATCGAAACCCGCGCCGTCCGTGAGGCGCTCGACATAGTGCTCGACCGTCTCATTGCGATAGTTGATGACCTCGTCGGCGCCCAACTCGCGCGCGATTTGCGCCTTCTTGTCGGAGGAGACGGTGGCGCACACTTTGGCGCCCTTCGCCTTGGCGAGCTGGATCGCGACATGGCCGACGCCGCCGGCGCCGCCGTGGACCAGAACCGTCTGACCGGCTTCCAGCTTGGCCCGGTCGTGCAAGCCCTCCCAGGCGGTGATCGTCACCAACGGCAGCGCCGCCGCTTCCGCCATCGAGAGGTTTTGCGGTTTCAAGGCCAAGAGCCGCGCGTCCGCCGCGAACAGCTCGGCATAGGCGCCCGGCATGCCCTTGACGCCGCCGACGCAACCGTAGACCTCGTCGCCGGGGCTGAAATCGCCGGCGCCCGTGCCGACCGCGAGCACGGTGCCGGCGATATCGCAGCCGAGCA
>JAUVWK010000056.1 GCA_030604165.1 Alphaproteobacteria bacterium
CGCGCCCTGATGGATAGCGTCGCGGTGCATCAGCGCGCGGACGTGCCCTATGGCATGTTTCTCTCCGGCGGTATCGACAGTTCGGCCTTGCTGGCGGTTATGGCGCGGCTCAACGAGCGGCCGGTGCGCGCCTTTACCGCGGGGTTCTCCGGCACCGCCGCGCACGACGAGCGGCAGCACGCGCGCGCGGTCGCCCGGGCCGCGGGTGCCGAGCACGTGGAAGTGGAATTCTCCGAGCAGGATTTTTGGCAATTGCTGCCCGAGGTCGCCGCCGCGTTGGATGACCCCTGCGCCGACTACGCCACCTTGCCGACCTACAAGCTCGGCCGCACGGCGGCGCAGGGGCTCAAGGTAGTGCTGTGCGGCGAAGGCGGCGACGAGCTGTTCGCCGGCTACGGCCGCTATCGTACTCACCTACGGCCCTGGTGGCGTGGCGGCGGCCGCATGATACGGCGGCGCGGCGCGCTCGAAGGCTTGGGCGTGTTGCGCCGCGAGCCGCCCGGCTGGCGCGACGGCATCCGGGCCGCCGAGAGCCTCGCCCGAACGCCCGGGCGATCGCGCTTGCAGGCGGTCCAGGCGGTCGATTGCGCCGACTGGCTGCCGCACGATCTGTTGCTCAAGCTCGACCGTTGCCTGATGGCCCACGGTGTCGAAGGCCGCACGCCGCTGCTCGATCCGGTGGTGGCCGAGGCCGCCTTCCGCTTGCCGGACCGGTTCAAGGTGCGCGCGCGGGTGGGCAAGTGGCTGTTGCGGCGCTGGCTCGCCCGCGCCCTGCCGGCGGCCGCGCCGTTCGAGCGCAAGCGCGGCTTCACGGTGCCGGTCGGCGAGTGGATCGCGCGCGAGGGCGCGCGTCTCGGCGTGCTGGTCGCGGCCCAGCCCGCGATCGAGGAGGTTTGCCACGAGGGTACGGTGAAGCGCCTTTTCGAGGCCGGCGGCAAGCGCGAGCGCTTTGCCGCCTGGATATTGCTGTTCTATGCGTTGTGGCATCGCCGGCACATTTTGAACGCGCCGCCGCGGGGCGACGTGTTCGAGACGCTCGCCGCCCGGCCCTGAGCAAACCGGCCGCGCGCGGCTCAAAGGCCGATGGTCAAGCCCTCATAGGCGATTACCGATCCCGGCAGCGCCGCGTCCAGCGCGCCTTGAGCGCGCTTCAGGCTGGCGTCGTCGTGGGCCGGATGGTGCTGGAACGCGACCAGTCGTTTGGCGCCCGCGGCGGCGCAGAGACGCGCGCCCTCCTGCCAGGTGGAGTGGCCGATATCGCCGTCGCTCGGATATTCCTCGTCGAAGTAATAGGAATCGTAGATGACGAGGTCGGCGTCGCGAATCAGCTCAATAACGGCTTGGTCCGGCTGGTTCGGCACATGCGCGGTGTTGCTGACGTAGCAAAGAGCGCGCTTCTTGTAGGTGAGGCGATAACCGGTGGCGCCGAACGGATGCCTGAGCGGGGCGGTGTGCAACGTAATGCCATGGTGCGGTTTTAGCGTCTCGCCCGCCGTGAAGTCGCCGTAATCCTTGATCCCGGCGATAAAGCTGAGCGGGATGGGAAACAACGGCGAGGTCATCAGGCTGGTCAGCTCGCCATGGATACCGCCTTGCGGCCCGAGATGGCCGGCCCAGACCTTGAAAGCGTTCTTAGCGTTGTAACCGGGGTGGAAAAACGGCAAGCCGCAAAGGTGATCGAAGCGGCTGCCGGAAAAGAAAATGTCGGCCTTGATGCGCTTGCTATGGTCGAGCGCGCGGCCCAGCGGGCAGAGCCCCGTTCCGGCATCGAAAATGATCAATTTCTTGCCGCAGCGCACTTCGACGCAGGGCGTGTTGCCGCCGAAGCGATGCGTCGCCTCGTTGGCGGTGGGGATGCCGCCACGCACGCCCCAGAATCGCACGTCGATCTTGTTTGCGGCCACTGCTGCTCCGTCCTCGGTTATGGGCGCTAATCGTGGGCGCCGACAGCCCGGCGCGCCAGGCCATCGAACAGGTCGAGCATGCGTTCGCGCCAAGCGTAAATAATGTCGTCTTTCTCGAGCAACGGATAGGGGCTCGTCAGGCGGCAGAACTGCAGCGTTCCGGCCAGTATGTAGTCGGCGTAGGCGGGGGCGTCGCCGCACAAAAAGGGCTGCGCCGCGAGGGCGGCGCGGGCGGGCTCCAGGAGCTCGCGAAAATGCGCCGCGCGTTCGTCGCGATCTTCGAGAAGGGTTTCCAGCTCGACGCCGAATCGCTTTTCGCGGGAGTCGCGAAAATAGCGGCGATCCTCCGGCTCCACGTGCGCCAGGATGTCGGTGACGACGGTCTTGACCAGGACCGGATGCAGGATGCGGTCGGCCCAGCCATTGACGAACAGGGCCTCCGCCTCGCCGATCGCGCCGCCGAAGAGGGTCGGCGCCTCGGCATAGTGTTGTTCCAGATAGCGGGCGATGGCCCAGGAATCGAAAACCGTGTTGTCGCCATCGACCAGCACGGGCACGAGCGTTTGGCCGCTGAAGGCGATCTTGTCCTTGTCGCAAAACCGGACCGGCGCGTATTCGACCTCCAGCCCTTTGTGGGCGAGCGCGAAGCGGCTGCGCCAGCAATAGGGGCTGAAGCGGCGGTCGTCCTTGCCCTTGAGTTCGTACAGGATCCGCGCCATGCCCGAACTGTTTCCCTGCGACGTCTGCAACGCTACCCGGCCCGCAGTATAGTCCAGGCAAGGGAAGGTCGCCTATCCCGGCTGTCGAGCCATATCTCTCTCAGGCGCCAAGCGCTATTGTCGCGCCAAATTCGGTTGGCGCAATAGGCAGCGGGAGATGGTGACATGAAATGCATCGTTCATCAGGGCGTCGGACTCGAGGGCGCGCGCTATGCCGACTTGGAGGTTCCCGCGCTCGGGCGCGACGACGTGCTGGTGCGGCTCAAGGCCGCCGCGCTCAACCACCGCGATATCTGGACCTGCCTGGGGCGCACGGCCATTGATCCCGCCGTGGTGCTCGGCTCGGACGGCGCCGGCGTCGTCGAGCAGGTCGGCGAGGCGGTCGCCGATATCGCGGTCGGAACCGAGGTGTTGGTGAATTCGAGCCAGGACTGGCTCAGCCGCGGCCAGGTGCCGCAGGGCGAATACAAGGTCGGCTACAAGATTCTCGGCCACCCCGACCACGGCACGTTCGCGGAGTATCTGGCGATCGCCCGCAACAATGTGGAGCCCAAGCCGGCGCACCTGGATTGGGAAGAAGCGGCGGCGCTGCCGCTGGTCGGGCTGACCACCTATCGGGCGCTATTCACCGAGGGCCGGCTGAAGGCCGGGCAAACGGTGGCGATCCCCGGTATCGGCGGCGGCGCGGCGTGTCAGGCCCTGCTCTTCGCCAAGCAGGCCGGCGCCAAGGTGGTGGTGACCTCGCGCTCGGGCGCGAAGCTCGACAAGGCGCGTGCGCTCGGCGCCGATCTCACGCTTTCGACCGAGAGCGACTGGGCCGCGGCCGTGCGCGATTTCACCGATGGGGCCGGCGCCGACATCGTGATCGAGAGCATCGGCCGGGCCACTTGGACCAACTCGATCGGCTGTCTCGCCAACGGCGGACGCCTGGTGGTGTTCGGCGCGACCAGCGACGGCGTCGTGGAGGTCGATCTGGCCAGTCTGTTTCTGCACTGGCAGACCATCGTCGGCACGACCATGGGCAGCCGCGAGGAGTTCCGCGACATGCTGGCTTTCGTCGAGGCCTACGAGATCGGTAGCGTGCTCGACCGCAGCTTTGCGCTCGAAGACGGCGTCGAGGCGCTGCGTTATCTCGACAGCGCCGAGCAAATGGGCAAGGTGATTCTGTCCATCGCGGCTTAGAGTGGTTCCACTTTCGTTGGAACCACTCTCGCTTTTTTGCTCACGGCGGCGGACCTGACGGTCCGCACCTGCGCAGGCGCGCCGGATAACCGGCGGGCCGCAGTCGCGGCCACAAGCGATTCCAGACGATCGTGAATGGCTCTAGTCGCGGCGCAGTGGCTCAGGCCGGCGGCGCGGCGCCGAAGCGGGCGATGTCGAAGGGCTCGATCGGCGTGCTCGTCGCGCCCTCCGAGACCAATTCGGCGACCACTTCGCCGGTGCCCGGCGAGAGCGCGAAGCCGTAGCCGCTGAAGCCGAACGCATGGACCAGACCCGGCGCCGTGCGGCTCGGGCAGAGCACCGGGCTGTGGTCGCTGGTCACGCCCTCGAAGCCGCTCCAGACCCGGACGACGCTGGCCTCGGCTATCCGGGGCACGAATTTGACGGCGATGGCCAGCGCCTTGATGGTCTCGCGGGGCAACACATAGGCGTGTGGCGTGTCGAGCGTGGCGTCGCCGAAGCCGCTGCCGAATATGAAATTACCGCGCGGGATCTGGCGCAGATATAGATCGCCGCCGACAATGCCGAGCGCCGGCTCGATGAAGTAGGGATAGGGCTCGGTGACGATCATTTGCGGCGTGATCGGCTCGATCGGAACCGTCTCGCCGAACATCGCGGCGATGCGCCCGCCCCAGGCGCCCGCCGCGTTGACCAGCTTGCGCGCCGTAACCACGAGCCCACCGGCACAGCCGATCTCGAAGCCCTCGCTCGTGCGCGTGGCATGCTCGACCGGCGTGCCTTCGCGAATCTCGGCCCCGGCGGCCAGGGCCGCGCGGGCGAAGGCCGGCCCGACCAGGCGTGGATTGGCTTGGCCGTCGCTCGCACACCAGGCGGCGCCAATCGCCGCCTCGCCGAGCCACGGGTAGCGCGCGCGCAGGGCGTTGCGGCTGATCATCTCGACTTCGATATCGTACGCGGCCTGGGCGCGCGCGTGGGCCTCCAGCTCGGCCATGTCTGCATCGTTGCGAGCGAGCTTGAGATGACCGGTGACGGCGTATTCGCAATCGCTGCCCAAAAGCGCGGGCATGCGCCGCCAGACGGCGAGCGCGCGGGCGGCCAGCGGCAGCTCGTTGAGCGCGCGGCCGTTGCGGCGGATGCCGCCGAAATTCACCCCGCTCGCCGCCGCGCCGGTGGCCGATTTTTCCAGCAGCACCACGGGCACGCCGCGCTGGCGCAAGTAGAGCGCCGTCGAGCAACCGACGATGCCGCCGCCGACGATGGCGACCTCGGTGCTCAGCCGTTCCATCGCGCGCGCTCCGTCATGCCGCTTCGCCCGGCGCGGGCTCGTCCGCAAGGTGCGCCAGGCGGATGGGCAAGGGCTTGATCGGTCCCTGGCCGCGCAACCGGCCGACCGCGGCGAGCGGCAGGCCGGTGGCATCGGCCAGAATTTCAGCCGCCACCTGCCCGCACAGCCGCGCCTGACAGCGCCCCATGCCGAGGCGGGTCAGCGCCTTGCAGCGGTTCATCTCGGTGGCGCCGAGCTCGCGCGCGGCGGTCCGAATCTCGCCCGCCCGGATCATTTCGCAGCGGCAGACGATGGTCTCGTCCGGCAGCGCCGGCGCCAACCGCGCGGGGTAGGGAAAGGCGGTTTCGAGCGCGGCGCGAAAGCGCGCGAAGCGCGCCAGCCGGCGGCGCAGCGCCACCATGCGGCGCGCCGACACCGTCACCGCGCGGTCGGCGAGCAGCGCCAGCGCCGCCAGCTCGCCGCGCAGCTCCGCCGCGTCCGCGCCGGCAATGCCGGCGCCATCGCCCGCCAGATAGACCCCTGCGGCGCTCGCGCGGCCGTCGTCGTCGATCGCCGGCAGCCATTGCCGCGTGCGCCCATCGAACGCCAGTTCCGCGCCGGCCAATTCGGCCAGCTGGGTTTCGGGTTTGAGGCCATAACCGAGCGCCACCGCGTCGCATGCCAGGCGCTTCTCGCGCCCGCGCCCGACCCGGTAACGCAGCGCCGTGACGCGCTCGCCGCCCTCGTCGCTCTCGATGGCAAGCGGCGTGACGCGGGATTTTCTGGCGATGCCGGCGAGCCTGAGCCGTTCGCGGTACCACAGGCCCTTGAGCAATGTCGTGCCGCTCGCGGCGAGGCCCGGCAAGGCGCGCAGCCCGTCGCCGAAGCTCGCCGTATCGAGCACCGCGGCAACGCCCGCGCCGGCGCGGGCATATTGATAGGCGACCAAATAGAGCAGCGGACCGGTGCCGAGGAAGGCGACTCGCCGGCCGACGGCGCAGCCCTGATATTTGAGCGCCACCTGAGAGCCGCCCAAGCTGAACACGCCGGGCGTGGTCCAGCCGGGCAGGGGAACGGTGCGGTCCATGGCGCCGGTGGCGAGGATCAGCGCGTCGTAGGGAAGCTCCGCCAATCCGTTGTCGTCGAGCGTGAAGGCGACGTTGCGCGAAAGGTTCCAGACCAGGGTCTCGGGGCGGTAGTCGAGCGTCCCCTCCGTGGCGGCGAAGACGGCATGAATACGCCTCGCCTTCTGCGCCTCGAAGCCGTAGAGGGCTTTCGCCGGGCGGCGAAACCCGGGCGGCGGCTGGCGGTAGATCTGACCGCCGTTGCGCGGCGCCTCGTCCACGACCACCGGTTTGACGCCGTGGGCCAAAAGCGTCTCCACGGCGCGCGTGCCGGCCGGCCCGGCGCCAACCACGAGCACGCGCAAGGCGCTCAGGTCGGCTCCGCCGGCGCTCATGCCGGCTCGTCCAGGGTGCGTAGGCGCAGGCCCTCGCTGACCAAGGTGGTGCAGGCCCGAAGGCGCCCGCCCGTCTCCAGAAACACCCAGCAATCCTGACACGCGCCCATCAGACAAAAACCCGCCCGCGCGCCGTCGCCGAATTCGGCCTGCCGCAGCCGGCGGCCCGCCGTCAGCAGCGCCGTCAGCACGGTATCGCCGGCGAGCGCCGCCAGCGGCGCGCCGTCCACATGGATGGTGACGGCCGGGCGCTCGGTTTCCGTCAGCCGGACCAGCTGTCCGTCCGCCATAGATCGCTCCTCGAAATCCTGCTTCAGGGCCGCCTAGGTCGTGGCGCTTTCTTCATAGCCCCGTCTGGCGCCATCGGCAATGCCCGGGCCGCTCAGGGCGTTGTGGCATCGCTGGAATCGAGATCCTTGGTGTAGGGGCGTCCCTTCCCCTGGGTGCGGCGGGCGCGCCAAAAAGCGATCGCCGAGCCGCAGGTCATGGCCAGGTAGAGCGTGCCGATGGCGGGCATGGCGAGCGCCCAGAGCGGCGAGCGGCGGTAGTAGACGAGCGTCGGCAGATAGCCCGCGATCATGGCGGCGAGGGCGGTGGCGGCGATCAGCTTGGCGCCGAGCATGGGCGCGACGGCCAGCACGAGCAGGGGCAGCCAGCAGGCGACGACGAAGATCAACGTGCACAGCAGCAATAACGCGAGGGAATAGCGCAGTTGGGTGTAGGCGCTGCGCGCCACCATCTGCCACACCGCGCCGAGACCGCCATAGACGCGCAGACTCTTCGCCGAATGGCTGAGCCCGATCCAGGTGCGCCGTCCGCTGGCCTTGACCCGGCGGGCCAGGGCGCAGTCGTCGATGATCGCGCCCTTGAGCGCGGCGAAGCCGCCGATCTCCGCCAGGGCCTCGCGCTCGAGCAGGATACAGCCGCCCGCCGCGGCTGCTACCCACCGGGTCTTGGCGTTGGCTAGGCGAAACGGGTAAAGCAGCTTGAAGAAATAAACGAAGGCCGGCATGAGCAGCGCCTCCCAGAAGCCCCGCATGCGCAGCTCGACCATCAGCGAGAGCAGCGCGACGCCCTTCTCCTGCTTGGCCGCGAGCAGGCTGGGCACGAGGCCGGGCGCAAGCTCGATATCGGCGTCGAGCAGCAGCACCAGCGGCGTCTCCACCCGCCGCAGGCCCTGCTCCAAGGCCCACAGCTTGCCGGCCCAGCCGCGCGCCAGCGGCGCGCCCGCGACGATCTCCAAGCGGCAGCCGGTGGGCGCGGCCCGGCGGGCGGCGGTGGCGGTGCCGTCGCCCGAGCGGTCGTCCACCAGCACGATCCGGAGCCCCGGCCCCTGGCGGCCGAGCGCGGCCAGCGTTTGGCCGATCACATCGGCCTCGTCGCGCGCCGGGATCAGCACGGTAACGCCGCTCAAGTCCATCTCGATCGTCTTGGCGCCGGCCTCCAGCCGCTCGCGCGTGCGCCAGGGCTGCCAGGGCAGCGCCAGAATGCCGAGCCAGACCACGGCGCCCGCCAGCGCGAGAGAGCTCCACAGCGGATCGAACGGGGCCATGGTGCGAACCCTCGCGCTTAGAAACGGTCCACGGCGAGGCCCGTCAGGTCGATCGCGGGCGCGCGGCCGGAGACGATGTCGGCGATGATGCGCCCGGAGCCGCAGGCATAGGTCCAGCCCGTGCTGCCGTGGCCGGTATCCAGGTAAAGGTTGCGGTAGCGGGTCTGGCCCAGGAGCGGCAGGCAATCGGGCGTCATCGGCCGTAGCCCGGCCCAGGTCTCCGCCTTGCTCGCGTCGCCGCAGGACGGGAAGATCGCCATGGTGGCGTCGAGGATGCCCTGGAGGCGGCGCGCGGTGAGCTCCCGATTGTAGCCGGCAAGCTCGGCGGTGCCGGCGGCGCGGAGCCGCTCGCCGATGCGGCACATCACCAGCCGATAGGAGCCATCGTGTATGCCATGGAGCGGGGCGCCGTCGTGGCCCGCGGTCGGGATGGTGATGGAATAGCCCTTGAGCGGATAGATGGGCACGCGCACGCCCAGCTGGCGCAGGAACAACGGGCTGTAGCTGCCGAGGCTCATCACCGTGGCGTCCGCAAGGACGGGCCCCCGGTCGGTCTCCGCGCCGCTGACCGTAGCGCCCTCGCGCAGGAGGCGGCGCACGGTCACGCCATAGCGGAACTCGACGCCCTTGCGGGCCGCGGCGCCGGCGAGCGCGACAGTGAATTTGTGCGCGTCGCCGGTCTCGTCCTGGGCAAAAAGCAGCGCCCCGGCATAGCGCTCGCGGCTCTGCGCCAAGGCCGGCTCGATCTCGACACAGCGCGCCATGTCGATCGCCTGGGGGTGAAAGCGCTCGTCCGCCAGGCTGGTCTCCTCGGCCGCCGCGCTGTCGAGCTCCTTGGCCGTGCGGAAGAGATGGATGACGCCCTCGCTGCGTTGGTCGTAGTCGATGGCCTCGGCCTGGCGCACGGCCTTGAAGCATTCGTAGCTATAGGTGGAGAGCCGCAGCGAGTGCGCTCTGGATTGTTCGAAGCGCTCCGTCGTGCATTGGCGCAGGAAGCGCAGCGCCCAGGCCCATTGCCGGAAATCCGCGCGCAGCCGGAAGAGATAGGGCGCGTCCTGGCGGCCGAACCATTTGAGCAGCATCTTGGGCACGTCGGGGCTGGCCCAGGGCCGCGCGGTGTAGGCGCTGACGATGCCGCCGTTGGCGAAACTGGTCTCGAGGCCCGCGCCGGGCTGCCGCTCGAGCACCGTGACCTCGTGGCCGGCCTCGCACAGATAATAGGCGGCCGCCGTGCCGACCACGCCGGCGCCGAGCACCAGAACCTTCATCAGCCTGTCTCTCCCGATCGTGCGCCCCAGCCTTGTCGCACGAAAGTTCAGCCACCATCAACTGAGCTTGTTGGCAACCGCGCTTGTTGACAGAGAGCGTTCGGGCTAATGGTAGGCGAAACCACAACCAGGGAGGAGGGCCCAGGCGATGAAATTGTTTACCGGTCCGACGACGCCGTTCGGGCGCAAGGCGGCGATCGTCGCGCGCGAGCACGGCATCGCGCTGGACGAAGAGATTTGCAACCCCTTCGAGTCCGAGGAACTGGCGCGGATCAACCCGCTCAAGCTGATCCCCGTGCTCGTGCTGGACGACGGCGCGGTGCTGCACGACAGCCACGTGATCTGCGAATATCTGGACGCGCTGGGCTCGGGCTCGAACCTTTACCCCGAGGCCGACAAATGGACCTGGAAGATGCGCATGATCCTGGGCCACGGCCTCGCCGAGGCCAGCGTTCAGCTCCAGCTCCAGAAAGTGCTGCCCGAGAGCGAGCGTAGCGAGACCATGATGGCGCGCTACCGCGCGCGCATCGAACGCGCCGCGGCCGTGCTCGAAGACGAGGCCGACGCGCTTGCCGCCGGCGAGTTCCGTATCGACAAGGTGACCGCCGCCTGCGGCCTGGGCCATCTCGAGCTCCGCCATGGCGACGACTGGCGTAGGCTCTGCCCGCGTCTGGCCACCTGGTATGCGGAGATCGTCACGCGCCCGAGCGTGGCGGAGACGATGCCGAGGGCTTGAGCCGTTTGCGCGTAGGACGCGGACTCGTTATCGCCGCTCCTTGGCATAACGCCGCGCCTCGTCGTACATCGCGACGATGTTTGCCGGCGGCACGTCCGGCTGAATGTTGTGGACCGCGGTCAGCACCAGACCGCCCCCGACGCCCAGCGTGTCGATGATGTGCCGAACCTCGCGGCGGACGTCTTCCTCCGAGCCCTGGGGCAGGACCCGCTGCGTATCCACGCCGCCCCAAAACGCCATGCGCTCGCCGAAGTCGCGCTTGAGGCGTTCGGGCGCCATGCCTTCGGCCGCCACCTGAACCGGGTTGATGGCATCGACGCCGATCTCGGCGAGGTCGTCGATGAGATTGGCGACGGCGCCGCAAGAGTGGAACACCACCTTGACGTCCGCCGCCTTCTTGACCCGCGAGATGACCCGCGCCTGCTGCGGCTTGATCAGCTGGCGATAGATCTCAGGATTGAAAAGCGTCGATTTCTGGGTCGACATGTCGTCACCGAAGAAGACGAGGTCGATGCAGTCGCCCGCCTCCCGCAAGGCGTTCTCGGCTACTCGGGCACAAAAGTCGCCACCTTTCTCCATCAGACCGACCGCGACGTCGGGCCGTTTGTAGAGGTCCACCAGCCAGTTGGTGTATCCCCGCATGAACTGGGCTTCGTGGACGATGCCGAGACGGATGTTGAGGATGATGGCGTGGTCGCAGCTCTCCCGGAGCGCCTGGGCCCGTTGGCGGAAGCCACGGTAGAGCCCGGGATTGTCGGCGTCCGGCCATTCGTGGCGCTCGAGATCCTCGACCGAGACTTTCTCCTTCTGGAACGGACCACCGACGTTCAGAAAAGGCCCATCGCCAGCCTTGCCCCAGACCGCCCCCCACTCATCGACAAAGTGATCCTCGTCAATGTCCCGCTGGTACCCGCCCTCATAGGGACCGAGCGCGATCAGCCGGGTATCCACGTCGAAGTAATCCAGCACCGTCGCGTCGGGCATGGCACATTGCAACCGCCGCGAGCCCATTTGGGTCTGGTGCTCGAACCCGAGATGCCGTTTCAGCTTCTCGTAGGCCGTGAAGTAAATGGTGCTGGCGTAGGTACCGCCGAGATCGATCGGCACCCGATCGGGCTCCCGGCGCTCGATCGCGGCGAGAACACGCTCCCTTCGGGTCATGGTGGTCATGGTGACGGCTCCCCGGCATCTTGA
>JAUVWK010000363.1 GCA_030604165.1 Alphaproteobacteria bacterium
AGTGGATAGAATCCACTAGCGCGGTCTCCGTCCAAGCGCCACCTCGCGCCGCGAGAGGGTGAGCTAGAGCAGCAATGCCAAGCCGGGCAGGGCGGCGCCGGTGGTCATGAGGAAGAACGGCACCCAATCCAGAACCTCCGCGAACCACCCGGCCGGTGTCGATAGAAAAGTGCGCGCGGCCGCCATGAACGAGCTCAGCAGGGCGTACTGGGTCGCCGTATAGGCGACGTTGCAGAGGCTGGTCAGATAGGCGACGAACGCCGCCGTGCCCATGCCGCCCGCGAGATTCTCGGCGCCCACCGTGACCGCCAGCATGGTGGTGTCGTGACCGAGCGTCGCCTGCACCGCGAACAGCAGGTTGGAGAGCATCTGCAAGACGCCGCAAATCCAAAGCGCGGGCAAGAGGCCGAGCCCCTTGATCAAGGCGCCGCCAAGACCGAGGCCGAGCAGCGTCGCGCCGAAGCCGTAAATCTTGCCGACATTGGCGATCTCGGTGTTGGAGAACCCGAGCTCGACCATGAACGGCCCGGTCATGACGCCGGCCAGCGCGTCGCCGAACTTGTAGAAGGCGATGAAAAGCAGGATGCCGAGCCATTGGGGGCGCGCCATGAAATCCGCCAAGGGCCGCACCACGGCGCCATACAGCCAGCCGAAGACGGCGCGCCGCCATGCGGCCTGCCCTGCTCTTTGGGCCCGAAATTCGTGCATCCGCCGGTCATGGGCCGCGGCTTGGTCGGAGCCGCCCACGTCGGGCTCGCGGCTTACCAGGATCGTGATCAGCCCAACCAGCCCGAGCGCCGCCATGACCAGATAGACTTGGTTCCAACTGACCTGATCGGCCAAATAGAGGGCGCCGGCGCCGGAGACGAGCAAGCCCATGCGATAACCGAAAACGACCCCGCTCGCCCCGGGGCCGATCTTTTCTTCTTCCAATAATTCAACACGATAGGCGTCGATCACGATGTCCTGGCTAGCCGAGCAGAACGACACGAGCAGGGCGAATACCGCCATCAGCGCCGGATTGGCGGCCGGATCGGCGGTCGCCATGGCGACGATCGCCGCCATCAGGCAAAGCTGGCTGGCCACGGTCCAGCCGCGGCGTTGGCCGAGGACGCGCGTCAGGAACGGCAGCGGCGCCCGGTCCATGACCGGCGCCCAGAGAAATTTCAGGGAATAAGGCAGCGTGACCGCGGCGAAAAGGCCGATCGTCGTCTTGTCGATGCCGACCCGGCTGAACCAGATGGCCAGGGTCCCGAGGGTCAGCGCGAGCGGCAAGCCGCTCGAAAAACCGAGAAATACAATCGCGATGATTCGGCGGTCGCCGTAGACGGCGAAGGACGACAGCCAGCGTCGCATCAGGCCCAAGCCCTATGAAGCAGGAAAAGCTGTTCCGGCGGGCGCCGGTCGCGGCGCGCCAGACGAATGCGCCCGCGGATGATACGGGCGCCCGCCCCGCTTGGCCAGTTCGCCGCCGCGGCCACGCCGCAACGAGCCCCGGAGATGTATGACAGGCGGTATGACAGACTAGACGTAACGAGCTGTAATAACTTCTATATACCTTATTGGCGGCGGCTCGGCAGACGGTCGCGATCATGGCGGGCGGTAAAGTCCATTAGCGGGCCCTTAGGCACGATACCGGTCGGATTGATGGACCGGTGGCTGCGGTAATAGTGCTGCTTGATATGCGCGAAGTCGCACGTCTCGGCCACGCCCGGGACCTGGTAGAGCTCGCGCAGATAGTTGGAAAGGTTGGCATAATCGGCGACGCGCCGGAGATTGCACTTGAAATGCCCGTGATAGACGGCATCGAAGCGGATCAGGGTCGGAAAGAGTCGCCAATCGGCCTCGGTGAGCACCTCGCCACACAGATAGCGGCTCTCCGCCAGGCGTGCCTCAACCCAGTCAAGCGCTTGAAACAGCTCGTCGAACGCCTCTTCATAGGCTTCTTGGGTGGTGGCGAATCCGGTGCGATAGACGCCGTTGTTGATGGCGTGGTAGACGCGCTCGTTGACCGTATCGATCTCGGCCCGCAGCGCCTCCGGATAGTAATCCGGCGCCGTGCCGCCGGAGGCGCCGAAGGCGCTGTTGAACATGCGGATGATCTCGGCGGATTCGTTGTTGACGATCGCGGACCCCGCCTTGTCCCACAGCACGGGAACCGTTACCCGCCCGCTATAGTCTGATTTGGCGTGGCCGTAGATTTCGTGCAGGCGCTTGGCGCCGAACACGGGATCGGGGGTATCGCCGGGCCCGTCGGAGAATTCCCAGCCCTGGTCGCGCACCTCGGGATCGACCACCGAGACGCCGACGACCTCGGTCAGCCCCTTGAGCGCCCGGAATATCAGGGTGCGGTGGGCCCACGGGCAGGCCAGCGAAACGTAAAGCTGATAGCGACCGGCTGCGGCCGGAAAACCCGACGATCCGTCGGCTGTAACACGCTGGCGAAACTGCGTTTCGGCGCGCACGAAGCGTCCCGCGCGTGTTGCCCATGCGTCGTCCACGTGCCAGGTGCCGTCGATCATCTGTCCCACTGGTGCCTCCCCGCCCTAGGCGCCGCCCCAACGGCTGGCGCACAGGCCCCGGCACGGACGCCCTCCATCACGCGCCCACCGGGTGCAGGCTCGCCTCGATGAAAGGCGCGACCGGCGCTTCCGGCCGCGCGCCGTAATGCGCGATCACCTCGGCGGCCATCAGCGCCCCGAGACGGCCGCAGCGGGCCAAGTCGAAGCCGCGGGTCAGCCCGTACAAGAAGCCGGCGGCATAGAGATCGCCGGCCCCGGTGGTATCCACGACGCGGTTCACCGCTGCCGAGTCGACGACATGGACTTCGCTGTTGCTGGCGATGACGGAGCCTTTGGCGCTGCGCGTGAGCGCGGCGACCTCGCAGTGGCCGCGCACGAGCTGCAGCGCCTCGTCGAACTCCTCGACCTGATAAAGCGAGCGGATTTCGTCCTCGTTGGCAAACAGCACGTCCACGTGACGTTCGACCAGCTCGCGAAACTCAGCGCGATGGCGGTCCACGCAAAACGGATCGGAGAGCGACAGCGCCACCTTTCGGCCCTGCTCGTGGGCGATGGCCAGAGCCTTGCGGAAAGCGGCCTTGGCCGCGGGGGGATCCCACAAATAGCCCTCGAGATAGGTGATTTTGGCGGCGCCGATCAGGGCCGCGTCGACGTCGTCCGGACCCAGCTCGGTACAGGCGCCGAGAAAGGTGTTCATCGTGCGCTGGGCGTCGGCGGTGACCAGGATGAGCGAGCGCGCGGTCGGCGCGCTGTCGGTGGCCGAAGGCGTTTCGAAGGCCACGCCGGCCGCCCCGATATCATGGCGAAACACATCGCCGAGCAAGTCGTCGCGCACCTTGCCCACATAGGCCGCGCGCGCGCCCAGCATCGCCAGCCCCACCATGGTGTTGGCCGCGGAACCGCCGGAGCATTCGATGCCCGGGCCCATCTCGGCATAGAGCGCTTCGGCCCGCGCGGCGTCCACCAAGGCCATGGCGCCCTTGGTCAAGGATTGTCGAATGAGAAACTCCTCCTCGGCATGGGCGATGACGTCGACAATTGCGTTGCCGATTCCGACGACGTCGATGCTGGCTTCGACCATACCTATCCCTTCCACGATAGCGGTGCCGCACCGTTGCCGGCGCGGGCCGACTATACGGGGGCGCCACCCAAGGGCTCAAGGTTGGCCTGCGCTTGGCCCGGGCGCTCTTGCCGATCCCGCGCAGAGCGCTTACAAAGCGCCCCTGTCATGAT
>JAUVWK010000153.1 GCA_030604165.1 Alphaproteobacteria bacterium
TGCAGGCGGCGCGCGAGGCCGGGATCGCGCATATCGTCAAGATGTCGGCGATTCGCGCCGCCCCCGACGCGCCGACCGCGATCCGCCGCTGGCACGGCCTGATCGAGAAAGAGATCGAAGACGCGGGTCTCGCCTATACCCATCTATGGCCCAACGCCTTCATGCAGAATTTTCGGCGCTTCGCCCCATTCATCAAGAGCGAGGGTGTGTTCTACGCGCCGCTCGGCGACGCCAAGGTCTCGCTGGTGGATGTCTACGATGTCGCGGCGGTCTCGGTCGCGACGCTGACCGAGCCCGGCCACGAAAACCGGGTTTACGAGATCACCGGGCCGACGGCGATCTCCTATGGCGAGGCGGCCGCGCTTCTGTCCGAGGCGATCGGGAAGTCGGTGCGCTTCGATAGCGTCTCGCTGGCGGCGGCGCACCAGGCGCTGGTGGACGCGGGCCTGCCCGATTGGCTCTCCGAAGCGCTGATCGAGATCGACACGCTGTTCCTGGACGGTTTCGGCGCCCCGGTAACCTCGGTGGTCCCCGACGTCACCGGCCGGCCGGCCCGCGACTTCGCCACCTTCGCGCGCGAGAACACCGATATCTTTCAGGACTGAGCGTACGTTGGCGCCCACGCAAGACGGGCCTCATCCGTGAGCTTGTCGAAGGATGAGGCTCTTGACGCGAGGCCACGCCACCTCAATAAGCGAGCAGGTCGGCGAACCAGCCATCCAGGATCAACGCCTTCATGGCGTTGATGTCGGGCGCCAGCGCGCGGTCTATGTCCAGCGCCGGCGAGCGGGCGCAAATCGCCCGAAGCGCCTTGAGCAGCGGGGCGCTGGTCTCGAGCGGCCGGTGGAACTCGATGCCTTGGGCCGCCGCCAAGAGCTCGATGGCGACGATGGTGGCGGCATTTTCCGCCATCTCCGAGAGCCGCCGCGCGGCATGCGTCGCCATGCTGACATGGTCTTCTTGGTTGGCCGTGGTGGGCAGGCTGTCGATGCTGGAGGGGTGGGCCAGCGCCTTGTTCTCGCTGGCCAGGGCCGCGGCCGAAATCTCCGCCGCCATGAAGCCCGAATTGAGCCCCGGCTCCGCCACCAGAAAGGCCGGCAGGCCGCTCATGGCGGTGTCGGTGATCAGCGCCACGCGGCGCTCGGACAAGGCGCCGACCTCGGCCAGCGCCAGCGCCAGCACGTCGGCCGCGAACGCCACCGGCTCGGCGTGGAAGTTGCCGCCGGAGAGGATTTCGCCGGTGTCGGCGAAGACCAGTGGATTGTCGGACACCGCGTTGGCCTCGCGCTCGATCGCGCCCGCGGCGAAATCTATCAGATCGCGGGCCGCGCCCATCACCTGCGGCTGACAGCGCAGCGAATACGGATCCTGCACCCGATCGCAGGTCAGATGCGAGGCGCGGATCGCGCTGCCCGCCAGCAGCCCGCGCAGCGTCTCGGCCACCGCCACCTGGCCCGGCTGGCCGCGTACCGCCTGAACGCGCACGTCGAACGGATCGTCGCTGCCGAGCGTCGCGTCGACACTCATGGCGCCGGCCACCAGCGCGGCGGCAAAGACGTTCTCGATCGCGAAGAGGCCGGCGGCCGCCAGCGCGGTCGAGACCTGCGTGCCGTTCAAGAGGGCCAGCCCTTCCTTGGGCCCGAGCGCGAGCGGCTCGAGCCCGGCACGCTCCAGGCCTTCGCTCGCCGGCACCACCTGGCCATCGACACGCGCCTCGTCCGCGCCGAGCAGCACCGCAGCGAGGTGGGCGAGCGGCGCCAGATCGCCCGACGCCCCGACCGAGCCCTTGGCCGGAACGCAGGGATAAACCCCGTTGTTGAGCAGCGCGAGGAAGGCCTCGATCACCCTGCGGCGCACGCCCGAATGGCCGCGCGCCAGGGCGTTGATCTTGAGCAACAGGACCAGGCGCACCACCGCATCCGAGAGCAGCGGGCCGGTGCCGACCGAATGCGAGAGCACCAGGCGGCGCTGCAACTCCTCGATGTCGGCGGCGGGAATCGAGGTGCGCGCCAGGCTGCCGAAGCCGGTGTTGATACCGTAGACACTTTTGCCCTCGGCGGCGATGGCGCGCACGGTCTCGGCCGCGGCGTCCACCCCGGGCCAAGCGCCCGGGTCGAGCGCCACCGTGCCGCCGGCCATGAGGGCGCGCAGATCGTCGAGCGTCAGAGCGCCGGGTCTCAGGATGAATGGCTTGGACATATGACAACCCTGCTTGGCCGCGCGATTGTGGAACATGTTTTCGATTCGGGGAAAGCAATATTCCGGCCCATCGGCAGGTTCACCTCGGCTGGCATTCTCAAGAGCCCACCATCGGCAGCTTGAGCCCGTGCTCGCGGGCGCAGGCGATGGCCTCGTCATAGCCGGCGTCCGCATGGCGCATCACGCCCGAGGCCGGGTCGTTGGTGAGCACGCGGGCGATGCGCCGCGCGGCGTCCTCGCTGCCATCGCAAACGACCACCATGCCGGCGTGCTGGGAATAACCGATGCCGACCCCGCCGCCGTGATGGATGCTCACCCAGGTGGCGCCCGAGGCGCAGTTGAGCAGCGCGTTCAAGAGCGGCCAATCGGCGATGGCGTCGGAGCCGTCGCGCATCGCCTCGGTCTCGCGGTTGGGGCTCGCCACCGAGCCCGAATCCAGATGATCGCGGCCGATCACGATCGGCGCGTTGAGCTCGCCGCGCGCCACCATCTCGTTGAAGGCGAGCCCGACCCGCGCCCGCTCGCCCAGGCCCAGCCAGCAGATGCGCGCCGGCAGGCCCTGGAAGCGGATGCGCGCGCGCGCCAGCTCGAGCCAGCGGTGCAGCTGCTTGTCGTCGGGCACCAGCGCCTTGACCTTGGCGTCGGTGCGGTAGATGTCTTCCGGGTCGCCCGAGAGCGCCACCCAACGGAACGGCCCCTTGCCGCGGCAAAACATGGGCCGCACATAGGCCGGCACGAAGCCAGGGTAATCGAACGCGTTCTTGACCCCGGCGTCCTTCGCCATCTGTCTGATATTGTTGCCATAATCCACCGCCGGGATGCCCTGGCCGTGGAACGCGAGAATGGCGCGCACCTGCACCGCCATGGCCTCCTTGGCCGCCTGCGCCACCGTCTTGGGCTCGCGCTCCTGCATGGTCTGCCAGCGGTCGAGGGTCCAGCCGAGCGGCAGATAGCCATGCACCGGATCGTGCGCCGCGGTCTGGTCGGTGACGAAATCGGGCCGCACGCCGCGCTTGACCAGCTCCGGAAAAACCTCGGCAGCATTGCCGACCAGGCCGACCGAAAGCGGCTCCTTGCGCGCGCAGGCCCGTTGGATCAAACCCAGCGCCTCGTCGAGATCGGCGCTGGCGCGGTCGAGATAGCCGCTTTCGATGCGCCGCTCGATGCGGCTCGGCCGGCATTCGACGGCGAGCATCGAGGCGCCGGCCATGGTGGCGGCGAGCGGCTGCGCGCCGCCCATGCCGCCGAGCCCCGCGGTCAGGATCCAACGGCCGCGCAGCTCGCCACCATAATGCTGGCGGCCGGCTTCGGCGAAGGTCTCGTAGGTGCCCTGGATGATGCCCTGACTGGCAATATAGATCCACGAGCCCGCCGTCATCTGGCCGTACATCATCAGGCCCTTGCGGTCGAGCGCGTCGAAATGCTCGAGCGTCGCCCAGTGCCCGACCAGGTTGGAATTGGCGATCAGCACCCGGGGCGCGTCCGCGTGAGTTTCGAACACGCCGACCGGCTTGCCCGACTGGACCAGCAGCGTCTCGCGCTCGCCCAGGGTCTTCAAGACCTCGACAATCTTGTCGTAGCACGCCCAATCGCGCGCCGCGCGCCCGGTGCCGCCATAGACGATCAGCGCCTCGGGCTGCTCCGCCACCTCGGCGTCGAGGTTGTTCATCAGCATGCGCAACGGCGCCTCGGTCTGCCAGCTCTTGGCGCTGAGCCTGCTGCCCCGGGGGGCGCGGATCGCCCGCCGGTTGTCCAGGCGGCCGCCCGTTGTCTCGCTCATGGCTCTCTCCTCGCGGCTTCGGGCGCGCCTCGGGCGAGGCGGGCCGCGGTCTCGCGGTAGGCTTGGGCGATCGCCTCCTCGTCGGCGTGATGGCCGTCGCGTATGACCCAGCGCCCGCCCACCATGACGTCGCGCAGCGGCGACAGATTGCCCGCGAATAGATAGGAATCGAGCACCGCGTCGCCGTCGCGCCCGGCCAGCGCGGGATGGGCCGCATCGAGCACGACGATATCGGCGCGCTTGCCCGGCGCCAGCGCGCCGAGCGGCCGGCCCAGCGCCTGGGCGCCGCCGGCGAGCGCGGCGCCATAGAGGATCGCCCCGGTGGACATGGCCGCGCCGCCGGCCGCGACGGCGCGCCGGCGCTCGGTCAGACGCTGACCGTATTCGAGCCAGCGCAGCTCTTCCACCGGGCTCACGGAGACTTGGCTGTCGGAGCCGATGCCGAAGCGCCCGCCCGCCTCGAGATAGCCCGCGAGCGGGAACAGGCCGTCGCCCAGATTGGCTTCCGTGCTAGGGCAGAGGCCGGCGACCGCGCTGCTTTGGGCCAGCGCCCGGGTCTCCTCCGCCGTCATATGAGTGGCGTGCACCAGGCACCAACGGCGATCGACCGGTGCATGGGCGAGCAGCCACTCCACTGGGCGGGCGTGCCGCGCGCGCCGGCAAGCCTCGACCTCCGCCTCTTGCTCGGCGACGTGGATATGGATCGGCGCGTCGCCGTCGAGCGCGGCCAGACCATCGAGGCAGGCGGCAAGCGCCGCGGGCGGCACGGCGCGCAGCGAATGCGGCGCGATGCCGACGCGAAAATCGGCATTGGCCGCGTGACGCACGCGCAATTGCTCGACGAGACGAAGCAATTCCTCGACGCCGGTGACGAAGCGGCGCTGGGCCGCGCTCGGCGGCGCGCCGTCGAAGCCGCCCGCCAGATAGAGCACCGGCAGGAGCGTGAGCCCGATGCCGGCGCGGCCCGCCGCCGCGACGATCCGCTCCGACATCTCGGTGCCATCGGCGTAGGCACGGCCCGCCGGATCGCGATGCAGATAATGAAACTCGCCGACCGCGGTGTAGCCGGCCTTCAGCATCTCGACATAAAGCTGGGCCGCAATGCCTGAGAGGTCGTCGGGCGTCAGTCGTGCGACGAAACCGTACATGACCTCGCGCCAGCTCCAAAAGCTGTCATGCGCGCCACCGCCGCGCTCGGCGAGCCCCGCCATGGCGCGCTGGAAGGCGTGGGAATGGAGGTTGGCCATGCCGGGCAAGGCGATACCGGGCAAGCGCTCCGCCCCGGCGCTCTCGGCGCCTGCCTGGACGCGCGCGATGACGCCGTCGCCGGTCACGGCGATGCGAACATCGCGCGACCAGCCTTCGGGAAGCAATGCGTTATCGGCGAAGAGGTCCGGCATGGCAGCCTGTGCTTTGCTAAGCTACAAACACCTGGCGCGGCGGTAAAGAGTCGCGCCCGCACGAGGGCCGAGCCATGGCCGACTGGGACAGCCTTTGGATCAACGCCAATCTGGCAACCATGATGCCGGGACCCGACGCCTATGGCGCCATCGCCGATGGCGCGATCGCCGCGCGGGACGGGCGAATCGCTTGGCTCGGAGCAATGACCGCGTTGCCGCCAAATGCCGCACGCAAGACCGCGAGGGTGCACGACGCGGGCGGGCGCTGGATCACGCCGGGGCTGATCGACTGCCACACCCATCTGGTGTTCGGCGGCGACCGCGCGGGCGAATTCGCCCTGCGACTCGAAGGCGCGAGCTACGCGGAGATCGCCCGCGCCGGCGGCGGTATTCGCGCCACCGTGGCCGCGACCCGCGCCGCAAGCGAGCAAGAGCTGCTGCGCACCGGCGGCGAGCGGCTCGATCGGCTCTGCGCCGACGGCGCCACGACGGTTGAGATAAAATCCGGCTATGGTCTTGATATTACTACTGAAATAAAGAGCCTGCGGGTCGCCCGCCGGCTCGCCGATGGGCGCCCGGTTGCCGTGGTCACGACGTTTCTCGGCGCGCACACGGTGCCGCCTGAATATGAGGGGCGGGCGGACGCCTATATCGACCTGGTTTGCGACGAGATGTTGCCGCAAATCGCCGCCGAGGGGCTCGCCGACGCGGTCGATGCCTTTTGCGAAGGCATCGGTTTTTCGCCGACGCAGACCGCGCGGCTCTTCGAGGCCGCCAAGGCACGCGAACTGCCGCTCAAGCTGCACGCCGATCAGCTCTCCGATCTCGGCGGCGCGGCGCTCGCCGCCCGCTTCGGCGCGTTGTCGGCGGATCATTTGGAGCACACCTCCGCTGATGGCGTCGCCGCCATGGCCGCCGCCGGCACGGTGGCCGTGCTGCTGCCCGGCGCCTACTATACGCTCAGTGAAAGCCACCCGCCGCCGGTGGCGGCGCTGCGCGAACGCGGCGTGGCGATGGCGGTTGCGAGCGACTGCAATCCGGGCTCCTCGCCGGCGCTCTCGCTGCAGCTCATGCTCAACATGGCCTGCACGCTGTTTCGCCTGACCCCGGAAGAGGCGCTTGCCGGCCTGACCCGCAACGCCGCCCGCGCGCTCGGCTTGGCCTATGACCGCGGCACGCTGGCGCCCGGCCTACAGGCCGACCTCGCGCTATAGGATATCGGCCACCCGGCGAAACTCGCCTATTGGCTCGGCCGCAACGCCTGCGCCGGCACGGTCAAGGACGGCGAGCCGGCGGGTGAAACGACACCGAAAGCCGGCCGGCGTTCCCCAGCGGCGGCAGGGTGAAACGAACGCCGTCCCGGTCGGCTTTTGGCGCCAGCGGCTCGCCCGCGAA
>JAUVWK010000430.1 GCA_030604165.1 Alphaproteobacteria bacterium
CTCGACATGCTGGTCTCGAACGCCGTCGTCATCGACCCCGTGCTCGGCATCGTCAAGGGCGACATCGGCATCAAGGACGGCCGCATCGCCGGCGTCGGCAAGGCCGGCAATCCCGCGATCATGGATGGCGTCGACCGCGACCTGTTGTGCGGCGCGGCCACCACGGTGCGCGACGCCGAGGGCCTGATCGCCACGCCGGGCGGCATCGACGTCCATGTCCACTTCGATAGCGCCCAGCTTTGCGAGCACGCCATCTCGAGCGGCCTCACCACCATGCTGGGCGGCTCGCTCGGGCCGATCACGGTGGGCATCGACTCGGGCGGCGCCTGGAATGTGGCGCGCATGCTCCAGGCCGCCGAGCACTGGCCGATCAATTTCGGCTTTCTCGGCCGCGGCAATTCGTCCAAGCCGCGCTCGCTGGTGGACCAGATCGTGGGCGGCTGCATGGGCCTCAAGATCCACGAGGATTGGGGCGCCATGCCGGCGACAATCGATTGCTGCCTCACGGTCGCCGACGATATGGATTTCCAGGTCCAGCTCCACACCGACACGCTGAACGAGAGCGGCTTTCTGGAAGACACATTGGCCGCCATCAACGGCCGCACCATTCACATGTATCACGTCGAAGGGGCGGGCGGCGGCCACGCGCCCGACATCATCCGCATCACCGGCGAGCCCAACTGTCTGCCGTCCTCGACCAACCCGACCAACCCCTACACGGTCAACACCTTCGACGAGCACCTCGACATGATCATGGTCTGCCATCACCTGAATCCGGCGGTGCCCGAGGATGTGGCGTTCGCCGAGAGCCGGGTTCGGGCCGAGACCATCGCGGCGGAAGACGTGCTGCACGACCTCGGCGCGATCTCCATGCTGGGCTCCGACAGCCAGGGCATGGGCCGCATCAACGAGGTGATCTGCCGCACCTGGCAGTTGGCCAGCAAGATGCGCACGCAGCGCGGCCGGCTGGCCGAGGAGGCCACGGCCCAGGGCGACAACGAGCGCATCAAGCGCTATATCGCCAAATACACCATCAACGCGGCGCGCACCTTCGGCATCGACCGCTATGTCGGCTCGCTCGAGACCGGCAAGCTGGCCGACGTGGTGCTGTGGCGGCCGGCCTTCTTCGGCATCAAGCCCGAGCTGGTGATCAAGGGCGGCTTCATCGTGTGGTCCGCCATGGGCGATTCCGCGGCCTCGCTGATGACCTGCGAGCCGGTCGCCATGCGGCCGCAATGGGGCGCGTTCGGCCGCGCCAAGCAGGAACTGAGCATGAGCTTCGTCTCGCAGGCCGCGATGGACGCCGACCTCAAGGGACGGCTGGAATTGCGCAAAATGGTGGCGCCGGTGAAGCACACGCGCAAGCTCAGCAAGGCTCATATGCTGCACAACGACGCCTGCCCCGAGGTCACGGTCAATTCGGAAACCTTCGAGGTCTTCGTCAATGGCGAGCCCGCGCGTTGCGAGCCGGCCCAGGAGTTGCCGCTGACCCAGCGCTACATGCTGCGCTAGGGCGAAGAACCCGATCGGGGAGGACAAATATGGACCTGATCTTGCGCAACGCGCGCATCGCCGGCGCCGGGCCCGAGGCCGTGGATATCGGCATCGAGAAGGGCCGCATCGCGGCGCTCGAGCCGAGCCTGGCGGCCGAGGGTGAGACGCTCGATCTCGGCGGCAGGCTGGTCGCGCCCGGCTTTGTCGAGAGCTACATCCATCTCGACAAGGCCTGCATCCTCGAGCGCTGCCGCTCGGAGCGCGGCGATCTGGAAGAGGCGATCGGCGAGGTGGCGGCGGCCAAGCAGGGGTTTACCGAGGCGGACGTGGCGGCGCGCGCGAGCCGCGTGCTCGAAAAATGCGTCGGCAACGGCACCACCCACATGCGCACCCATCTCGAAGTGGACCCGGGCGTCGGCATGCGCGGCTTCGACGGGGTGTTGCCGCTGATCGACGAATGGCGCTGGGCGATCGACGTGGAGATCTGCGTCTTTCCGCAGGAAGGGCTGCTCAACAATCCGGGCACCGACCAACTCATCGTGCAGGCGCTCGAGCGCGGCGCCCGCGTCATCGGCGCCGCGCCCTATACCGATTCCGACCCGCACGGCCAGATCGACCGCATCTTCGAGCTCGCCCGCGAGTTCGACGTCGATATCGACATGCATCTCGATTTCGGCGAGAGCGCGGACGAGCTCGATGTCGATTATGTCTGCGCCCTTACCGAGCAGTTCAATTACGGCGGGCGGGTCACGGTCGGCCACGTCACCAAGCTGTCGACCGCGACGCCCGAGCATTTCGCCGCCACGGCCAAGCGCATGGCCGACGCCGGGGTCGCGGTCACGGTGCTGCCCTCCACCGATCTCTTCCTCATGGGCCGGGGTGACAGGCAAAGCGTCAAGCGCGGGGTGACGGCGGCGCACAAGCTGCTCAAGCACGGTGTCAATTGCTCGCTCTCGACCAACAACGTGCTCAACCCCTTCACCCCGTTCGGCGACTGCTCGCTGCTCCGCATGGCCAACCTCTACGCCAACATCTGCCAGATCGGCGCGCGCTCCGAGATTTTGGATTGCTTCGAGATGGTGACCCGGCGCTCCGCCGAAATCCTCGGCCTCGGCGACTATGGCCTGGCGCTGGGGCGCGAGGCGGACCTGGTGGTGATCGACAGCGCCGAGCCCGAGAGCGCGGTGGCCGAGATCGCCCAGCCGCTTTACGGCTTCAAGCGCGGGCGCATGACCTTCAAGCACGCCCCGGTGGAGTTGTTGCGGCCCGAGACGTGAGCGACTTGCGCGACTTGCGCGCGGCATAGGCCCGCACCACGTCGATGAACCTGCCGATTGCCGGCGAGGCGTTGCCCTTGCGCCAGGCCGCGACCGTCTCGAGACGCGCGTCGACCCCGGCCAGCGGCCGGATCGCCACGCCGCTCGCGCCACGGTCGCGGGCGCCTTCGACATAGATCGTGAGCCCCATATCGGCCGCGATGAGGCCGAAGATGCCGTCCGAGTTGTAGGCCTCCTGCACCACATGGGGCGCGAAGCCGGCCGAATCGCAAAGCTCGTCGATCTTGCGCCGGTAGGGCCCCCAAAACTCGCTGGAGCCCAGGATAAACGGCTCGTCGGCAAGATCGCCGAGCGCGATCGAGCGTTTGGCGCTGAGCGGGTGGCTTTCGGGCAGCACCACGACGAAGCGCTCGCTGCGCACCACCAGGCTCGC
>JAUVWK010000457.1 GCA_030604165.1 Alphaproteobacteria bacterium
ACGTCGTGGCGACCGAGACCTTTCCGGAGCGGCTTCGGTCCTCGGGCTGGGCAGACGGCATGGCGATCTCGGATTCGCGTACCTTGGTGAATTACTACCGCACGACTCGGGACGGTCGCGTGGTCTTTGGGGCCGGCGGAGGCTTTCTCTCCTACGCCAACCGAGTGGGGCAAAAATTCGATGGCGCCACGCCGCGCGCGGCGGAGGTGGCCGGTTATTTCCGCCAAATCTATCCCGCGTTCGACGAGGTCGGTATCGCCTCGCACTGGACCGGACCGATCGATCGCTCGCTCACCGGTCTGCCCTTCTTCGGTCGCCTCGGTGGGCGCGCCGACATTCTGTACGGTTTGGGTTTTTCGGGTAACGGCGTGGGGCCAACGATGCTGGGTGGCAAAATCCTCGCCTCGCTGGTGCTATAGGCGCGCGATGAATGGTCCGAATGCGGATTGGTGCGCGACAGAGCCGGCCCGTTTCCTCGCGAGCCGATGCGCTATTTCGGCGGCGGCATGGTGTTGGCCGCCAAGCGGCGCATTGAAACGCTAGACGACAGGGGCCGGAAGCCGGGTCTGTTCACGCGTTACATCGCCAGCCTCGTTCCCGCCGGCCTCACTCCGGTTAAGGGCTAAGGCACGATCCGGATGCCGGTGATTGGCGAAAACGGTCGCGCTTTGCTCACAACATATCCTCAAACACCCGGTCATGCGGAACCCGGGCGCGGTTGCTCTCGGGGATATCGAGCTCGCGAGCGTAACGGTGCCCGGCATAGACCGCGGCGGCGATGATCGCCGGCGCCTCGCAGTCGCCGATGCGCCGCAAGGTTTTGGGCGCGCCCTCAGCCTCGGCGGCCCCAGCGTCCAAGCGCTCGGACAGCACCCGGTAGAGTTCGTCATTGGGCCGTCGTGCCGTGACCATGACCAACGAGTCCGCCGCGATGCGCCGCTCGCGACCGCTATAGGTACAAGCGAGTAGCGCTTCGCCGCCGTCATAAGCCATGAGCCCATGCGCCGTGACAATCTCGACGCCCAATTCCAAAAGCCGCCGCTGGGTGCGGATCTGCTCGGCCGTATAGGTGCCCCAGGCCGCGACCTTGTCCTCGGGTGTCACCAGGATCACCGACGCCGGCTCGGCGCGGATCCGTTCCGCGATGACGGAAGCCATGTAGTAGTGATCGTCGTCGAACACCACCACACGGCCCGCCGGCATCCGTCCGGCCATCACATCGTCGGGCGTGAAAATGCGCGCCGCCGGTCCAGCATCAGTCATGCCGTTAGGATGCGAGCGGCCGAAGCCATCGCGCCGCCATGTTGCGCCGGTGGCGATCACCACGTGATCGGCGCCGATCGCGAGCACATCGTCGGCGCCGAGTTCGCTTTCACGGTATATCTCGACATTGGTCATGTTCTGGATCTGCTGCAGCCTGTGGTCGCGCACGCGTGCCCACTCGCTCAGGCCGGGCAGCCGGCATTCGGCGCTGACCCGGCCGCCGAGCTCGCGGCTTGCCTCGGCCAGCATGACGCCATAGCCGCGCTGTCCGAGGGCACGCGCACATTCCAGGCCAGCTGGCCCGGCGCCGACGATCAACACCTTCGCATCCGTGCCTTTGACAGCGATCTTTTCCGGATGCCAGCCGCGCCGCCATTCCTCGCTCATGGTCGGGTTTTGGGTGCAGCGGATGGGCACACTCTGGCCGTCGCCGGAATAGCAAATGTTGCAGCCGATGCAGTCGCGGATGTCGTCGACACGGCCCGCCTCGATCTTGCTCGGCAGGAACGGATCGGCGATGGAGGGCCGCGCCGCGCCGATGAAATCAACGATGCCGCGCTTCACCTGACTGACCATGGTGTCCGGCGAGGTAAAGCGGCCGACCGTTACCACGGGTTTCGAGGTCACCGACTTGACGAACGCCATGTAGGGTTCGAGCGCGCCTTCCTTGACGAAGCGCGAGACGCCCATCTCGTAGGAATAGTCGCTGATGTTGATGTCCCAGAGGTCCGGCAGCTCGGCCAGCATTTCGAACATCTCGCGGCGCTCGGTCTGGACCGGCTTGCCGTCCTCACCGGCGGTGTCGTCGGCCGCGAAGCGGACAGCAACGGCGCAGCGATCGCCAACCGTCTCCTTGGTCTCCTCGATCAGCTCGCGCACCAGGCGGACCCGGTTCTCCAGACTGCCACCATATTCGTCGCTCCGGGTATTGAATTCCGGCGACAGGAAACGGCTCAGAAGATAGCCGTGCGTGGCGTAGACATAGACGATATCGAAGTCCGCCGACTTCGCGCGCAAGGCGGCATCGCGATGCCACTGTCTCAGCATCCGAATGTCGGCCTTGTCCATGGCGCGCGACTGATAGGGATTGCCGATAATGTTTGGCGTGGAGTCTACATCGAGGGGAACTTCGCGAGTGAACAGGTTGGCACTGCGCGAGCCGCCGAACCAAAGCTCGGCGCCGGCCAGCGCCCCGTGAGCATGGACTTTTTCAGTCATCAGGGCGTGGGATTTGACGTCGGTCTCGTCCCACAGGCTGGCATAGGGGTAAGGCAAATCGTCGGAGGCCGGATGGATCGAGCAATATTCGGTACAGACCACGCCCCAGCCGCCTTCGGCCTTCATGCCGCGTAGCTCGGCCAACATGCGCGGCCGCAGCCAGCCGAGCCCGGTGCAGTGCGGCACCTGATAGAAGCGGTTCTTGGCTGTGACCGGGCCGATCTTGACCGGCTCGAAGAGGATATCGTAGCGCGTCTCGCGTGGCATGACGTCTAGGCGCCCTCGGCCTTGGCATCAAGGATGACATAATATTTGCGTGTGGTTTCCGGCATGTGCCAAGTGCATTTTAGCCCCTTGGGAACGATGAAGCAGTCGCCTGATCTGAACGTTTCGGCGTGGCCCGACGCATCGGTCAGCACCACCGTACCGCTCAGAATGAAACAGAATTCATCGACCGGATAGCTGTCGATCTTGGAGGTGCAGGGCGTGCATTCCCACACGCCGGCGGTGAGTTGTCCGGTCCTATCGGTGAAATAGTTATGGCCGGTTTCGGTGGGCTCGCCCGCGAT
>JAUVWK010000426.1 GCA_030604165.1 Alphaproteobacteria bacterium
GCTACCAGCTCGCTTACCTGTTCATCAGCCACGATCTGAAGGTGGTCCGCGCCATCAGCCACGAGGTCATCGTGCTGCGCGACGGCCAAGTCATGGAGCAGGGTCCGGCCGCGACGGTGTTCGACCACCCCAAGACCGATTACACCAAGGCGCTGCTCGCGGCGGCCTTCGAGATCCGCGCGGTGGAAGGCGGCGCGGTCAAGACCTGAGTCGGCCGCAGAGGCGGCTCAGGCCGCGAAGTAGTCCTCCAGGACGGCCTGGTAGATTTCGCTGAGCGTTTCCAGGTCCTTGACGGCGATGCCCTCGTCCGTCTTGTGCATGGTCTGGCCCACCAGGCCGAACTCGGCGACCGGGCAATGGTCCTTGATGAAGCGGGCGTCCGAGGTGCCGCCCGTGGTGCTGAGCGTGGGCTTGCACCCGGTCACGCGCTCCACGGCGTGGCCGAGCAAAGTGCTGAAAGGCCCGGGCGGGGTGACGAAGGCTTCGGCCGTAACCTGCACCGCGAGCTCGTAGGCGCCGCCGACCGCGTCGAACTGCCGCTTGAGCCAGGTCGTCAGGCCAGCGCCGGTGTGGCGGTCGTTGAAGCGGATGTTGAAGGCGGCGCGCGCCTCGGCCGGGATCACGTTGCTCGCCGGGTTGCCGACATCGACCGTGGTGATCTGGATATTCGAGGGTTGGAAGTGCGCGGTACCCTGGTCGAGCTCCGCTTCGCCGAGCCGTCGCAGCATGGCGAGGAGACGCGGAATCGGATTGTCGGCGAGCTGCGGATAGGCCGTGTGGCCCTGGCTGCCCGCGACCCGCAGCGTGGCGGTCAGGCTGCCGCGGCGGCCGATCTTGATCATTTCGCCGAGCCGCGACGGGTTTGTCGGCTCGCCCACCAGGCAGGCGTCGAGGCGCTCGCCGCGTTGCGCGAGCCAGTCCAGCATCTTGCGCGTGCCATTGATCGAGGGGCCTTCCTCGTCGCCGGTGATCAGCAGGCTGATGGAGCCCTCGATGCTGCCGGCGGGGCGGGCGCGAAACCGCGCCACGGCGGCGACGAAGGCGGCGATGGCGCCCTTCATGTCGGTCGCGCCCCGGCCCATCAAGACCCCGTCGATGACCTCGCCGGCGAACGGCTCGACACTCCAGCGCTGGGGGTCGCCGACCGGCACCACGTCGGTGTGGCCGGCGAAGCAAAAATGGGGCGGCCGCTCGCCGAGCCGGGCATAGAGGTTGTCCACGTCCGGCGTGCCCGGCTCCGAAAAGGGCAGGCGATGGCAGGTGAAGTCGAGCCGCTGCAAGGCGGCCTGGAGCACGTCGAGCGCGCCGGCGTCTTCCGGCGTCACGCTCGGGCAGCGAATCAACGCCTGTGCGAGGCCCAGCGGATGCCCCTCGGAGGCCTCGACCGTGCCCGAAGCCGGCGAGGGGGGCTGTTTCGCCACCGCGCGCCTCAGCTTCGCAGCAATTCGTTGATCGAGGTCTTGGAGCGGGTTTTGGCGTCCACGCGCTTGACGATGACCGCGCAATAGAGGCTCGGTCCCGCGCTGCCGTCGGGCAAGGGTCGGCCGCCGAAGCTGCCCGGCACCACTACCGAAAAAGGCGGCACCCGGCCGTACAGCACCTCGCCCGTCTCGCGGTCGACGATCCGCGTCGAGGCGCCGATATAGACGCCCATCGAGATCACCGAACCGCGGCCGACGATGACCCCCTCGGCGATCTCGCTACGCGCGCCGATGAAGCAACCGTCTTCGATGATGACCGGGTTGGCCTGGAGCGGCTCCAACACGCCGCCGATACCGGCGCCGCCCGAGATGTGGCACGACTTGCCCACCTGCGCGCAACTGCCGACCGTGGCCCAGGTGTCGACCATGCTGTCGGTGTCGACATAGGCGCCGAGATTGACGAAGCACGGCATCAACACCACGCCGGGCGCCACATAGGCCGAGCGGCGCACCACGGCGTTCGGCACGGCGCGGAAGCCGGCGGCGCGAAAGCGCGCCTCGTCCCAGCCGGCGAACTTGGACGGTACCTTGTCGAACCAAGGCGTCGCCCCGCCGGGGCCGCCGGCAATCGTCGCCATGTCATTCAGGCGAAACGACAGCAGCACCGCCTTCTTGAGCCACTGGTTGACGTGCCAGCTTTCCCCCGCCGGCTCGGCGACACGAAAGGTCCCCGCGTCGAGACCGTCAAGCGCGGCTTCAACCGCCTCCCGCACGGCGCCTTGGGTGGCCGGGGAAAGGGTCTCGCGATCCTCCCACGCCGCTTCGACAACGTCTTGTAACTCGGTCAAATTCACCGCTCCTTGGTATTAGCCGCGCGCCGGGGCTGCGCTAGGCGCCGCCGCTGCCGGCGCCCGCGGCCGCTTCCAACCAACTCACCAGGTCGTCCGTCACATAATGCGGCTCCGGTGTGTCTTCGTCGGGCGGCGCCCAGCGGCCGTCGTTGCGCAGCCACACCGTGGTCATGCCGAGCGCCGCCGCCGGCGGCAGGTTGCGCGCGATGTCCTCGACGAACACCGCCTTGGTGGGCACGATGTCGTGACGGGTCAGCAAGGTCTCGTACGCTGCGGGGAATGGCTTGGGCACGAAGCCCGCGGCCACGATGTCGTAAATGGCGTCGAACTGCTCGCGAATGCCGAGCCGCTCCATGATGCGCTCGGCATAGGGCGTGTCGGCGTTGGTAAAGATGAATTTGCGCCCCAGCAGCTTGGCGAGCGCGGCTTGCAGACCGTCCACGGGCTGCAACACGGAAAAATCGATGTCGTGAACGTAGCGCAAGAAGCGCGCCGGCTCGATGTCGTGATTGGTCATCAGGCCGCGCAGCGTCGTGCCGTGATTACGGAAATAGGACTTTTGAATGCGCCGCGCCTCGTCGGACGCCACCTCCAATTGCGCGGCGATGAACTCGCCGATGCGCCGGTCGATCTGTTCGAACAGCTGGCACTCGGCGGGATAGAGGGTGTTATCGAGGTCGAACACCCAGGTATCGATGTGGCCGAGCGCGCCGTCGCGCGGAACTGGCGTGGAATGCATGGCCGCACTCTAAAGCATTTCCCACTGACGTGGAATCGCACCGGCCTAGCGCAAGACTTTCTTAATCTTCCGCCACGTAATGTTAACGGCGCGAATCGGCCCCGCGACCGGCTGAGTTCGCCGCTTTCAGGAAGCGTATTTTCGTGATTTGTTCCGGCGAGCCGTAATGCACCACGACGACACCCCGCTGTCAGCTGTTCGAGCCGAA
>JAUVWK010000242.1 GCA_030604165.1 Alphaproteobacteria bacterium
CGAGCGGCGAATTCAACGATGGCGATTATCTCGCCAACGCCCAGGTCTTTGCCGGCTTCGGTTGCGAGGGCGACAACATATCGCCGTCGCTGTCGTGGAGCGGAGCTCCCGCGGGAGCGAAGTCGTTCGCCGTAACGGCCTATGATCCCGACGCACCGACCGGTAGCGGCTGGTGGCATTGGGTCGTCGTCAATATCCCGCCCGACGCGAGCGGCCTCGCGAAAGGCGCCGGCGGCGGCGCGAATCTTCCGGCAGGCGCCCTCCAGGTGCGCACCGACTTCGGCGCGCCGGGCTATGGTGGTCCCTGTCCACCGCAAGGCGATCATCCGCACCGCTATATCTTCACGGTCCACGCGGTGGACTTGGAAGCCCTCGACGTCACGGCGGATTCATCGGCGGCGCTGGTCGGGTTTTATCTCAATTACCACACCGTGGCCAAGGCCACGCTGATGGGCCTCTACAAGCGCTAAGCGCACCGTTTGCGCGACCGGCGGATCGGGCTAGACCGGCACCGCCAGCACGAATGCGAGCGGGCAGGTTATACCAAGGAGCGGCGATAATGACCCATAGGGATCGCCCAGGCGGCCCGTCGGGTAGGAGGCAGGCCGCAGGCGATGCGCGACATCGTCAAGGCCTTCCGACGCCCGCCGACGGGTCGCATGGGCGACCGGAACGGCGGCTTGCCAAGGCAATGGGGCGGCGTCGCGCACGGCTCCCGATGCGCTGCATCGGCACGCCGCACGCTCCTAGCCGAAAACCTTGGCAAGCCGTCCCTATAAGTCATTATTACCGCTCCTTGGTACTAGGCCATGGCTTCGCTTCCAGGCTGCGGCGAGTGCCTGGCGATCGAGCTTGCCGCGCGCCGTCTTGGGTAGCGTATCCACGAACAGAATCTCTTTCGGCATCTTGAAGTCGGGCAGGCGCCGCTGGCAATGGGCGCGCACCGCCTCGGCGCTGAGCGCGGCGCCGGATTTGGGCGCAATGTAGACGACAACCTCCTCGCCATAGATCCGGTCCGGCACGCCGACCGTGCCGACTTCGGCCACCGCGGCGAGCTCTTGGATCAAATTGTCGATCTCGACCGGCGCGATGTTGACGCCGCCGCGAATGATCAGATCCTTGGTGCGGCCGGAGAGGTAGAGATAGCCTTCCTTGTCGCAAAAACCGAGGTCGCCGGTGCGGAGGCGGCCCCTCGCCTTGACATGAATGGTGCCGTCGCTCGCAAGGTAACAATATTCGTTGTCTGGCTCGCGGCCGACCTCGACCGCGCCGATCTCGCCTGGCGGCACGCCCTTGCCATCGTCGTCGACGATCCTGACATGCTGGTAGGTAAGCGGCTTGCCGACGCTGCCGAGCCGCCGCGTGGTCTCGTTGCTGCCCGCGATCCAGATGGTTTCGCTGGTGCCATAGCCCTGGGCGACCGGGATGCCGTACATCTTCTCGAAGGCCTTCCAGTCCTCGACCATGAGCGGCGCCGAGCTGGAAGTCAGGAAGCGCAGATGCGGCACGTCCGCGCCCTTGATGCCGACGGGCCGGTTGACCAGCATGTTTATGGTCGTCGGATTGTTGACGCCGATGGTTGCCTTGTGCGTGCGCACCCAATCGAAGTACCGACGATGCGAAAACTTGCGCGCCAGCAACAACGTCGCTCCCTTGCACAGCGGCCCCAGCACGCTCAACGACTGCGCCGAGACCCAGTTGAAGGAGCGGAAGTCGAGCACGCGGTCGTCCGCCGTCAGACCGAAGGCGTCCGCGGTCGGCTCGATATTGTCGTAGAGCTCGGCGAACGTGCAGACCACGCCCTTGGGCTCGGATTCGGTGCCGGAGGTGTAGTAGATGGCGGCGATATCGTGGCGCGTGCTGACGGGCGTGATGCTACGGGCGGGCGGTGTCGGATCAAGATCGGCGAAAAATCCGTCGCCGCCGTCACGCTGCCATTCGCCGAGCGCCAGCCACTCGCCCGGCACCTCGTCCGCCAGCCGCTCGAGCCCTAGTCCCCGCTCAAAGAGCAGCAGCCGCGCCCCGACCGCGCGCAGGATGCGATCGAAATAGGTTTGGTTCATCTCGACATTGATGGTGCAGATCGTCGCGCCGTAGGCGAGCACCCCGAGATAGACGGCGAGATGATCGAGCGAATTGTTGGCCAACAGCGCGACCCGGTCCTTGGCCTTGATGCCCCGCCCCTCGAGGTAGCGCGCGATGCAGCGGCACAGCGCGAACATCTCGCCATGGGTAATCGATTTGTCTTGATCGATACTGTGGATAAAGACCTTGTCGGGGCAGCGCAGCGCGTTGCGCTCGAGCCAATGGAGGAAGGTTCCCTCTGGCGCGGCGACGGTCTTTGCATTTGCGTTTGCGGCAGGCATCTCCGCGATCCTTGTTGGCGAGGGCCCTTCCGGGCCCCGCAAATTAAGCGGTCCCTGCGGCAAATGCCAGCCGGCGCGGAAGCGGGCCGGCGCCGAATCAGCTCGACGAAGGGCGATACGGCGAAGCGCCGGAATTATTGTCTTCCCGCTTCGGGGTGCGCGGCGAAGGGCTTCGCTCTAAGATCAAGCATTGGAAAGCAGCGACCAACACGGAGGGAACCGACAATGGCGTCCGAGTCGAGGCACGACATTCTGTTCGAGCCGGTCCGCATCGGGCCGAAGACGACACCGAACCGCTTCTTCGGGGTTCCCCATTGCAACGGCGCGGGCTCGCAACGCCCCGGTGCGCAAGCCGCGTTCCGCGCCATGAAGGCCGAAGGCGGCTGGGGCGTCGTCTGCGTCGAGTACTGCGCCATCAGCCCGGAAAGCGACGACACGCCCCACATCAGTGTGCGCCTCTGGGACGAGGGCGACGTCGTCAATCTGCGTCACACCACCGATAGCGTGCACCGGCACGGCGCCCTGGCGGGTATTCAACTCTGGTATGGCGGGGGGCACGCGCCGGTACGCGAATCGCTGGCGATCGCGCGCGGCCCGAGCCAGCTGCCCTCGGAGACGGCCTATCAGAACTATTGTCACGAGTGCGACGAGGACGACATCGCCGAGTTGATCGAGATGTACGTCATCGCCGCCAAGCGCTCGGAGCAGGCCGGCTTCGATTATGTCGAGATCATCGGCTCGGACTCGGCCCTGCCGACGCAATTTCTCCAGCCGATGTACAACAAGCGCAGCGATCGATGGGGCGGCAGTCTCGAGAATCGCGCCCGCTTCTGGCTCGAAACGATGGCGGCGGTCAAGCGTGCGGTGGGCGATCGCGTTGCGGTGGGCACGCGGATCGCCATCGACAATTTGCTGGGGCCGGCGGGGCTCGAGCTCGAAGAGGGTCTGCGCTTCGTCGAGCTGATCACCCGCGAGGGCGTCTGCGACCTCTGGAATATCAAGATCTCGTACTTCATGGAGTGGGGCAACGACGCGGGCCCTTCGCGCTTCTTCAAGGCGGGGTACCAGACCTGGGCCGCCAAGGCGGTCAAGGACGTGGTCAACGTCCCCGTGGTCGGCGTCAATCGCATGACCAGCCCCGACGACATGGCGCGGATCATCGGCGCGGGCGAGGCGGACCTGATCGGGGCGGCGCGCCCCTCCATCGCGGATCCCTTTCTGCCTAAGAAAATTCAAGAGGGCCGGACGGACGACATCCGCGAGTGCATCGGCTGCAATATTTGCGTCTCGCAGTTCAACCAGGAGGCGCCACTGATTTGCACCCAGAACGCCACCGCGATGGAGGAATACCGGCGCGGCTGGCATCCCGAGAAATTCGAGGCGGCGCCGGCGCCTTGTTCGGTCCTGGTGGTCGGCGCCGGGCCGGCCGGGTTGGAGTGCGCCCGCGTGCTGGGCGAGCGCGGCTATGAGGTTCATCTGCGTGAAGCCGAGGACGAGATCGGCGGCCATATCCGCGACGTCATGCGTTACCCGGGCCTGGCGGAGTGGGGCCGCCTCGTCAGCTATCGCCAGGCGCAAATCGATAAGCTCCCGGCCGTCGCCCTGCATACGGGCGTCGGCAAGATGACCGCGGACGATGTTTTGGCTTACGGCGCGGATAAGATCGTCATCGCGGTCGGCGCCCATTGGGCGACGGACGGCCTGAACGCGGTCGATTTCGGCGCCATCGCGGGCGCCGACGCGGCCCTGCCGCAGTTCTGCACACCGGAGCAGATCATGCGCGGCAAGGCGGTGGGCGAGCGCGTCGTGGTGATAGACGGCGACGGCTATTTCACCGGCGTCGCCATGGCGGAGATGATGGCCGACCAAGGCAAACAGGTTTCCGTCGTCACCCAATTCAACGAGGTCGCACCGTTTTGCGAGCTCACCCTCGAGGGGCCCAATCTTCAGCGCCTGCTGCACGAAAAGAACATCGCCTGCTACCCCTTGCATTGGATCGAGCGCATCGCCATCGACAACACCGTCAAGCTCTCGCTCGCCTACGCCTATCGCGACGGCTACCAAATCGAACTGCCGCCCCAGACCGGTCAGGCGCCCCGTCGCCTCGGTACCGAGGTTTCCGAGCTGGAGTGCGACACGGTGATCCTGTGCACGGCGCGCAAATCCAACCGCGCGCTATTTACCGAGCTCAAGACCAGAAAGAGCGAGTGGGCCGCCAACCAGATACGGGCGGTCTATCATGTCGGCGACTGCCACACGCCGCGCTTCATGCAGCTCTCGATTTTCGAAGGCCATCGGCTGGCGCGCGAGTTCGAAGCCAAGAACCCGCAACTCCCGCTACCCTTCATTCGCGAACAACCCATCTGGGGCGAGGCGACGTCTCCGACGCCGAATGGAAGAAATTAGGCGCGCCACTCAGTGCGTCCTCGACCAGCCCGCCTTCGCTTTTCATGATTGCCGGCTTACATCTGCGGCGTAAGCCAGCCGGAGCTTTAGCGAAGGCTGGCGGAGGGACGGGGATTCGAACCCCGAAGCCCTTGCGGGCGTACCGGTTTTCGAGACCGGCTCCTTGCCATTCGGTCATCCCTCCACAAAGTGATAGTAGAG
>JAUVWK010000424.1 GCA_030604165.1 Alphaproteobacteria bacterium
ATCTCGAGACCTGCTTTCCGCTTTACAACCAGACCCCGCAGGGCTCGGACATGGTAACGCGCTCGGTCATGAACCCCGAGGTGCTGGGGCATTTCTTCGGCCTGGACGGCGAAGGCCACAAATTCAATTTTCTTCCCGACCTGAAGACCATCCGCTGCTTGACGCTGGTGACGGTCGGCGAATTCGACCCGGTCATGCCGCCCGAGCAAGCGGCAGACATCGCCGCCGCGTTGCCGGCGGACTTGGCGCGCCTCGAGCGCTTCGCCGGCTGCGGCCACGGCGTGGAGCGTGACGACGCGGACGCCGCGTGCCGCGTCTTGCGGGAGTTTCTCCTGTCGTAAGCGAGCGCCGTCCTTGCCGCCCTGTGCTGCCCGGTGCTACCCGGGGCTCCCCGCGCGCGCCGCCTCATACAGCCGACCGTTGCGGGTGCGTAAGAAAGGCTCGAGCGGGATCTGCTCTTGCTTGAGAAAGCCGCTGCGCGGCAAGTCGCCACGGCTGACCATCTCGATCACGGCGCAGGCCGAGGCCGACGTGGTCCAGGCGATAGCGGTCCAGATGCGCCCCGAAATCTCGAGCGGATAGTAGGAGCGGACGAATTCCTTGCGTTGCAGGCGCCCCTCGGCGTCGCCCTCGGCCGAGACATGAAAATGCACGACATCGTCATCGACGGGCGGTTTCGCCTTGGTCAGAATCTCGCCGGCGCGTTCTCGCGTCTCCCGCATCAGCAACTCATGAAAGAAGAAGTTCATCAATTCGACATGCCCGGGGTAGCGCATCGATTTGTAATCGAGGTTTTCCACGCGCCCCAGATAGGTCTCGCACATGGTGCCGAGGCCGCCGGAGGTGGTGAACGCCTCGAGTCGAATGCCGTTGACATAAATCTTCTCGATCCACTCCATCGGCGAGACCCATTTGTGCTGGCCCTCCTCGATGACCTCGCAATCGTTGAGATATTCGTTGACCACGCCCTCGGGCGACCAGTTGAAGGCGTAGCCCAGCAAGCCGGTCGGGTGCTGCGGCAAGGCGCCCACCCGTAGCCTGATAGCGCGCACGCGTTCGAACTGCTCGGCGAGATTGGCGCCGACGATGCCGACAAAGCCCGGCGCGAGGCCGCATTGCGGCGCCATCACGCCCTTGGAGGTCTTGCTCAGCTGCAAGATCGCCTTGGTGGTGGGCACATCCTCGGTCAGGTCGAAATAGTGAATCCCAAGCCGGTGCGCCGCGCTCGCGACAGCTTTATTCAAATGAAACGGCAAACAGGACAACACCGCATCGAAGCCGCCGCAAAGCTTTTGCGCCTCGGCCTCGGAGGCGGCGGACTTTCTTTCGACGCGGAAGGGCAGCGCGCCTTGCGGCGGCCGCAGGTCGAAGCCGACGACGTCGAAGCCCGTCTCATGCAAAAGCGTCGCCGCCAGCGTCCCGACCCTGCCCAAACCAAGCACCGCGACGCGTTTGATCGTCTCACTCATGGCTATGCTCGACTCTCAATCGTGATATTTGGGGAGGCGCGAGCGATCCTGCCCATTACCACTAGTGCCCCCTATCATGATTCCGTGGCACGTAGGATCGCTTCTGCCGTTTCCTCAGCAGGAGGGGGCGCGAAGGCGATGCTGACGCATCGGCTAGCGTTTCCGACGCCCCGAGGGAGCGGGAAAAGCGACCCTACGGGCGGCGTTCGGAGGCCCCCGGTCGTCGTCGCGCGCCGCTTGTGATGCTCCAGCATCACGGCGCACCGCGCTCCTCGCCGGGACCCTTCGAACACCGTCCTACGTACCACGGAATCATGATAGGGAGCACTATCCAATCAACCGCGTTTGTTCGCGCGCCGGTGAAAAATGCCTTAGACCGAAGCGAGAGCGTTGCCGATCATGGTAACGGCACGGTAGGGTCCGGCTGCGGCAGGACGGCGGGATCGGTGCTCTCCATCCTTCTCCAAGAGGCAATAAACGGATGGCCCCGCCATGATCATTTTCGAGGACCTGTTCACGGCCCTGCCGGTTTGGCTGACGATCCTCATCACCCACCAGCTGCTCATTCTGGTTCCGGCGAGCGCGGCGTACCTGGCGCTTTGGGTCTGGCAGGACAATCCGTTCCGCGGCCGCAAGATCCAGCCCGGCTTTGCGCAGGCCGAGAATATCGGCCGCGAGTTTCGTTACACGCTCTTCGCGGCTTTGGTGTTTGCGCTCAACGGCTTCTGCATCTATGTGTTCATGGTCAACGGCTGGACGTTGATCTACGCCGAGGTGGCGGATTACGGCTGGCTCTACTGGGTCTTCAGCCTGATCGCCACCATCGTGCTGCACGATGCCTTCTTCTATTGGGCCCACCGCCTGATGCATCATCGGCGGCTGTTCAACCTGTTCCACCGCCTGCACCACGAATCGCTTAGCCCGTCGCCCTGGGCGGCCTATGCCTTCGCGCCGGCAGAGGCCGTGGTCCAGGCCAGTTTCGTGACGATCCTGATTTTCGTGCTGCCGCTGCACCCCACGGTGATCTATGGCTTCATGCTCCACATGGTGCTGCGCAATGTCATCGGCCATAGCGGCTTCGAGCTGTTTCCCAAGGGCATGGCCTCGCACCCGCTGTTCGGCCAGCTCACCACGAACACCCATCACGACCTCCATCACAGCGCCGACGGGGCCAATTTCGGGCTCTATTTCACCTGGTGGGATCGCTTGGCCGGCACCGAACATCCGCAATATCGCGAGATCTTCGCCAGCGTCACCCAGGGGCGCGAGCGACCCGCCGGCGCGCCGCCCGGGGCCGGCGGCTTCGCCTCGAGGCACGTTAAGACAACGCCTCTCACCTAAAGAACGCCTCTCACCTAAAGACAGGACCAGACCCCACCAGCCCTCATTCCGGCAGGCCGGATTCCGCCTGGGCGGCGAGCCGTTCGAGCCAGAGCTGGTGTTTCTCCTGCAGGCCCTGCATGAAAAAGGCGCGCGCCAGGATGCAGACGAAGCCGCGTTGCACCTCTTCCGTGATCAGCTTGGCGCCGGCGCCGGCGCGCTCGAAGACCCAGGCGTGGATCACCTCGGAGCCCATCACGTAACCCCGCCAGGCGATGCGGTAAGGCGGCACGAACTCTTCGACATAGGTGTCGACGTGAACGCCGAAGGTGGTCCAAGTGAAATGCGTGCCCAATTGCAGATCGGGGCCGGCGAAGCTGCGCAGCGTCACATCGGCCGAGTTCGGATACCATTCGGGCCACCGGGGGGCGCGGGCGAGCCA
>JAUVWK010000339.1 GCA_030604165.1 Alphaproteobacteria bacterium
CGACATCCCTGAGGACCGGCGCATTGTCTTCCGCATCGGGATCAACCTCGGCGAAGTGATTGTCGAGGGCGAGGACATTCATGGCGATGGGGTCAACGTGGCGGCCCGCCTTCAAGCGCTTGCCGAGCCGGGCGGCGTGTTCCTTTCGGGCGAGGTGTACCGGCAAGTCCAGGGCAAGCTGGATGTGAAGTTCGAGGACCTTGGCGAGCAGACCGTCAAGAACATTGCCCGGCCGGTCTGGGTCTACGCCGTGCGAGCGAACAGGGAAAAGCCGGATAGATCTGGCGGAGAGGCCGACGCCCTAGCGCTGCCGTCGAGGCCATCCATCGCGGTGCTTCCTTTTATCAATATGAGCGGCGATCCAGAGCAGGAGTACTTCACGGACGGGTTGACCGAGGACATCATCACCGCGTTATCGCATCAGCGCATTTTCCCCATTATCGCGCGCAGCTCGACCTTCGCTTACAAAGGCACCTCACCCGACATCAAGAAGGCCGGCAAGGAGCTGGGTGCCCGCTACGTGCTGGAGGGCAGCGTCAGGAAGGGGGGCAACCGGCTGCGCATCTCGGCTCAGCTCATCGACGCCACCACCGGTCATCATATCTGGGCCGAAAATTTTAACCGCGAACTTGACGACATCTTCACCATGCAGGAGGAGATCACGGAACGCATCGTGGGGGCGGTAGAGTCCGAGATCGGTAAGGTCGAGCGCCGGCGTGTCGTGACCAAGCGACCGGACAGCCTCGACGCCTGGGACCATTTCCAGCGTGGTATGGCCTATTTGTATGAATACACCGAAGAGGGAAACGCCAGGGCCCGCGAGCAGTTCGCCGAGGTGACGGAGCTAGACCCCAATTTCAGCGGCGGCTTTACCGGACTGGCCTCCGCTCACCACCGGGATGTGCAGCTGGGGGTCACCGAGGCGACCACGGATAAATTGGCCAAGTTGTTCGAAAACGCGCGCGCCGCGATCGCTCTGGACGACCGCGACAGCGACGCGCACCTGATTTTGGGTACGGCCCACCTTTACGCGGGCAGTTACGAACAAGCAATCGCCGAGGCCGAAGAGGCCTTAGCCCTCAATCCCAGCAGCAACATCGCCCATGTCGTACTTGGCGGCGCGCAAAGCTTCGCTGGTCGTCGGGAAGAGGGGATTGCCGCGTTCGAGCGGGCGTTCCAGCTAAGCCCGCGCGATCCCAGGAACCATCAATATTACGGTTACACGGCCCACGCTTGCTTCAATGACCACCACTACGAGGACGCCGCGCGTTGGGCGCGGAAGTCACTCCAGCAGCTTCCCGACAATGCCTACGCCCTGATGGTGCTGGCCGCCACGCTGGGGCATCTCGGCCACGAGGCGCAAGCACGGCAAGCCCTTGAGAAAGCTCTCAGGTTGAAGCCGAACTATGCCCAGGACGCGGGCCTGTTCTTCCAATACAAGAACAGCGAGGATCGGGAGCACTACCTAGACGGCCTGCGCAAGGCCGGCTGGGAGGGCTGAGGGAACTGCCCCCCCGAACTCAGCGCAAGCGTTATTCCTCGCCCATCAAGTTAACGCTCTCAGGCAGGATCGTCACGATGACCCGCTTTTCCCCGGGTTGACGGTAGGGGTACTCGTCCACGCCCATGTATTTCTTGGCCATCTTGTTGATGTGCGCGTCGGCCCCTTCGTTGGTCATCTCCGTCACGCGGCCCTGCATGATGGCGGACTGGTAGGGCTGCTCCATATTGAACACCGCCACCGAGACCCGCGCGTCCCGGCGCATGTTTTTCGGTTTCGTGCGCCCTTCCGCCGTGTTGAAGATCACGTGCGTGCCGTCGGTATCGACCCACACAATGCTCGCCTGGGGCGCGCCATCGGCCATCAAGGTCGCGATGGTGGCGAAATTCTTTCCTTCCAGCAGCTTTCTGGCGAAATCCGATAGGGCCATTTCGATCCTCATATGTAAGTGACTTGCCACGCGGGCGGCCAAACACAAACATTAGACTAGCATTCACCGAGCACCAGGTCGAACCTGGAGGGTTCGGCGCAAGGAGAAGCTGTTAGAGTCAATCGGCGGCAATAGGAGGACGAGGCGCATGCGCTATGAATTTTACTACTGGCCCTCGATTCAGGGGCGCGGCGAATTCGTGCGCTTGGCCTTGGAAGAGGCCGGCGCCGACTATCTCGATGTCGCGCGGGGAGCGGAAAACGACGGCGCGGGCGTGCCGGCGCTGCTGCGGCTGCTCGATGACGCGAGCCTCGCCCAGCCGCCGTTCGCGCCCCCCTTCCTCAAGGCCGGCAAGCGGGTCATCGCGCAGACGGCGAGCATTCTGTGGTTTCTTGGCGCCCGCCACCGCCTCGCGCCCAGCGGCGAGGCGGGCCGGCTTTGGACCCACCAGTTGCAGCTGACGCTGGCCGATTTCGTCGACGAGATCCACGATACCCACCACCCCATCGCGGGTAGCCTCTATTACGAGGAGCAAAGCGAGGAGGCCCGCCGCCGCGCCGCCGATTTCGTCAAGACGCGGGCGCCCAAATTCCTGGGCTATTTCGAGCGCGTGCTGGCGCGCAATCCGTCGGGCGGCGGGCATTTGGTCGGGGCGCGGCGGAGCTATGCCGACCTCTCGCTGTTTCAAGTCGTCGCGGGTCTGCGCTACGCCTTTCCGCGGGCCATGGCCAGGCTCGAAAAAAAGCACCCGCGCGTCGTCGCCTTGCACGACCGCGTCGCCGAACGCCCGCGCCTGCGCGCCTATCTGCGCTCCAAGCGGCGCATCGCCTTCAACGAAGAGGGAATATTTCGCCACTACCCGGAACTGGATGGCTAGAGCAAGGAGCGTACACCGTGAGACACTCATTCCTCATCATTGCGGTAACAGCCGGATTGACCGTGCCATCGCTGGTCGGCGCGGCCGAGGACGGTCTGAGCAAGGAAGAACGCCTCTATTTCGAAGTCCTGGATCAAGACGGCAACGGCAAGATCGAGCGCTCGGAACTCGAGACAATTACCGGACTTATTTTCAGGATGGCCGATTTGAATGGCGATGGTGGCGTCGCAAAAGACGAAATGAAAAAGATCAACGGTATCGTGCGGGCGATTCAGAAACTTCGCTGAAATACCGTCGGTTGGCCCGCCCTCGCCGTGCCGCCTCAGTTCCGGGGACAGTATACTTAATTATTGATCTTCGCCTCTGCTGACCTCGGTTTCGGCTCCGGCTTGTCGGGGCCGAGGCGGCCGCCGGTTAGAGCTTCCAGACGGTCGAGAACGACCTCGCCGCCCGCAATTAATTATACTGTCCCAGGAAGCGATTTCTTCGATCAGTCGTCATGCGCAAGAAGCACAAGAAGCAAATTGGCGAGGAGCGCGGCCCGGCGCCACGCGTGGCCGAGGATTTGCGTCTGTACGCCATCGGCGACATCCACGGCTGCCCGGACTTGCTCGCCGAACTGCTGGCCATGATCGCCGAAGACCGCGCCCGGCACGACGCCGCCCGCTGCAAGATCGTCTTCCTCGGCGATTATATCGACCGCGGCGAGGACAGCCGCGCGGTGCTGGATTTGCTCTCGGCCGACCCGCTAGACGGCTTCGAGACGATCTACCTGGTGGGCAATCACGAGGATTATCTCTGGCGCTTTCTTGATGACACGAGCATCGGCCCGATTTGGCTCAAATATGGCGGCGTGCCCACGTTCGCGAGCTACGGCATCGCTGTCTCGCCGGGCCAGACCGACACCGAGATGTTGCACCGCCTGCAGCAAGAGCTGCGCCGGGCCGTGCCGGCGCGCCACCTCACCTTCCTGCGCGCGCTCGAGACCTATCACCTGGAGGGCGGCTACCTGTTCGTCCATGCCGGCATCCGGCCCGGCGTGCCGCTCGCGGCGCAGACACGCAAGGACTTCACCTTTAGCCGCGAGGGGTTCGTCGATACAGAGCACGACCACGGCCACATGGTGGTGCATGGCCATACCATCGAGGCGACGCCGCAA
>JAUVWK010000061.1 GCA_030604165.1 Alphaproteobacteria bacterium
CGCGTATCAAAGTTTAGCAATTTTTCCAGTCTTCCTCGGGTCGCCAGATTAAGAAAATCACGCTCCGCACCGGGTCTGCCCGCAATGCTGGGCGGACTATCCCTCAAAAGCCGGGCGCTGCCAACTCAGTTGTTGAGCATTATGCCGGGGCCGAGATTGGGCGGACGCGATGGAAACAGCTCAAACATGACATCGTGGACAAGATTGACGAAGCGCCGGTCGTCCGGGCCTCCGATGCCGCCGCCGGCCGCCCGCACTTCGCTCAGCATATGCACGGTGCTGCAGAAGGCCGCGACGACATGGATCTCGCCCCCAGCCGGGCCGCCACCCTCGTCTCGTTCGGCGCAAGCGTCGTAGCCGTCGTAGCCGATCGGCGGATTGAACACCAGGACGACGTAAAAGGCGGTCTTCGCGGCCTCGCTGGGCGTTGTCGTGTAGCGCGCGGGCGGACCCCATGACGGGCGGCCATACATATGACCGGTGACGCGCTCCGCGAATGCCGCCTCGGGCATCTTGAACGGCAGGCCCAGGATGACCGTTCGGACTTCGCCCGGGGCCGCGATGTAGTTGAAATAGGTCGGCGAATAATACTGCCAATCGCCTCGCATGACCCGGTTCATGCCGCCGTGGCCCGGCCCAGCACAGGCCGAAACCAAAAACGACAGAATAGTCATGCCGATGACGAACCCAAACCGCGTGCCGCGGATCATGGAGGACACCCCCTTCCAGTTCGACGTGGGCACCGCCGCAAGCCACGTCAAGGGGGGGCGATCAAATATCCAAATCCGTCACAAGGCGGGCGTTTTGCTGGATGAACGCCAGACGTGTTTCGGGCTTGCGCCCCATGAGATCCTCGACCCGCCGCGCGGTCTTCAGCTTGGCCGCGTCGGGTATGCGGACCCGCAGCAAGGTGCGGCGAGCCGGATCCATGGTGGTTTCGCGAAGCTGCGCGGAGGGCATTTCGCCAAGCCCCTTGAAGCGGCTGATCTCGACCTTTCCGGGTCCGGAAAAATCGGTGGCAAGCAGTTCGTCGCGATGGGCGTCGTCGCGAGCGTAGACTCTCTTCGCTCCCCGAACCAAACGGTAGAGCGGCGGCTGCGCCAGATACAAATGGCCATTGCTAATCAGCTCGGGCATTTCGCGATAGAAAAAGGTCATGAGCAGCGAGGCGATGTGCGCGCCGTCGACATCGGCGTCGGTCATGATGATGACCCGTTCGTAGCGCAACGCCGCTTCGGCGTAATGCCCACCGCTGCCGCAACCGAGCGCCTGAATCAAATCGGTCAATTCCTGATTTGCGCGCAGCTTGTCCATACTCGCGCTCGCGACATTGAGAATCTTGCCGCGCAACGGCAACACCGCTTGCGTGGCACGGTTCCGCGCCTGCTTGGCCGAGCCGCCGGCGGAATCGCCCTCGACGAGAAATACCTCGGTATCGTCGGCGGATCCGCGAGTGCAGTCGGCCAGCTTGCCGGGCAGGCGCACTTTGCGGGTCGCGGTTCGCCGCGCAACCTCTTTTTCCCGGCGGCGGCGCAGGCGCTCCTCCGCCCGCTCGACGACCCGGGCCAACAGAGCGTTTGCGGCGCCCGGATCATCCGATAGCCAATGATCGAAGTGATCCTTGATCGCGGCTTCCACGAGCCGAGTGGCTTGGGCCGAATTGAGTCGTTCCTTGGTTTGGCCTTGGAACTCGGGCTCAGACATGAAGACGGAAAGCACCGCGCAGGCACCGCCGACCACGTCCTCGGCCGTGACCTGGGCCGCGCGCCGACTGCCGACAAGTTCGCCGTAGGCTTTCAAGCCGCGTGTAAGGCCGGTGCGCAACCCAGCCTCGTGGGTTCCGCCTTGCGGGGTGGCAACCGTGTTGCAATGGGAGGCAACGAAGCCGGTCTCGTCGTCGGGCCATGCGATCGCCCACTCCACGCGGCCATCGCCGTTGGGAAACGAAGCCTCGCCCGCGAACGGACCGGGTGTCAGTGTCGTACGCTTACCGAGCGCCGCGCCGAGGTAATCGACCAGGCCGTTCGGAAAATGTAACTTTTCCTTGCCCGGGACCTCACCCGTCTTGTCGAGCAGCGCTTTGTCACAGGACCATCGAATCTCGACCCCGCGGAAAAGATAGGCCTTGTCGCGCGCCATGCGGTAAGCCGTGGCGGGCCGGAACGCCACCCGCGCGCCAAAAACCTCGGAATCGGGGCGAAAGCGAACCAAAGTGCCGCGTCGGTTCTTGACGGCGCCGCCGTCCTTCAGCTTGCCCTTGGGCTCGCCTCGTATGTAGGCCTGGCGCCAGAGGTTCTGGTCGCGCGCGACCTCGACCGTGAGCGCTTCCGAAAGAGCGTTGACCACCGACAACCCGACGCCATGCAGGCCGCCCGACGTGGTGTAAACCTTGCTGCCGAACTTGCCACCCGAATGAAGCGTGGTCAGGATCACCTCCAAGGCTGACTTGGTCTTGAATTTAGGGTGCGGATCGACCGGAATGCCGCGGCCGTTGTCGCGCACCGCCGCCGTGCCGTCCGCTTCGAGCGCCAGCTCGATCCAAGTCGCGTGACCGGCGATCACCTCGTCCATGGCGTTGTCGAGCACCTCGGCCAAGAGATGGTGCATGGAGCGTTCGTCGGTGCCGCCGATGTACATGGCGGGGCGGCGGCGCACAGGTTCGAGGCCTTCGAGAACCTCGATATCCTTTGCCGTGTATTTGGTGCGGGCGCTGTCCTCGGCTTTGCCCCGAGCGGCGCTTGCCTTGGCCTTGCCGCCCTTGGCCTTGCCGTCCTTGGCCCTGCCGCCCTTGGCCCTGCCGCCCTTGGCTTTGCCGCGCGCGGTCTTCGCCGCCGCCTTGCCCTTGGCGGCGCCCGCGCGCGTGGCCCGGCCTTTTCGGGGCCGGCCCTTATCCGGGTAATCGAACAGATCCAATGCTTTGGCCATGACTCTCGCGAACCCTTGGGCGCCATGTATAGGGTATGGCCCGGCCGCATGACAACAACATATGGAAAATTGCCGGAATTTGGCATTTCTAATTGTCCGCACGACCCAAATGCGACCGGTCTACGTTCAAGCGTGGGCGCCGCGACGCCTAAGCGTGTGACGCTAAGAGGTAGAATCGCCGGCGGCAACGCACGAAAGTTTGCTTATGTTCGAGGCTGCGGAATGCCCTACACTTGATTTGGTGTGGGCGCGCGCGACGGCGCGCCTCGCGCGTTAGGGAGGCGTTAGGTGGACAACCAAGAGCTTCACAAAATCGCGGAAACCGTTCTGATTCGCAGCAACCTGTTGATGGATGTGCTGCCGGCGGCGGACGGCCCCATCTTCGCGCGCGCCGAGGGTAGCATCATCTGGGACACGGAGGGCAAGCCCTACCTCGACTTCAATTCCGGGCAGATGTGCTCGGCGCTGGGACACAATAATCCCCGGGTGATCGCCGCGGTGCAGGCCGGACTGGAGACGCTGACGCATGCCAGCTCGGTCTTTTACAACGTGCCGCAAATCAGGCTGGCAGAAAGCTTGGCCGATACGTTGGACCCGCCGCTCAGCCGCTCGATGTTCATCCAGTCGGGGGCCGATTCCAATGAGGCGGCCGTGTTGTTCGCGCGCCGCGCCACCGGGCGCGCCGGCATCGGCGCCTTCCATCTGAGCTTTCACGGCTACACCGACGTGACCCGCGCCATGAGCTTCTGCGCGCAAAAGCCAGGGCACGGCCCGCCCATCGCGGACCTCTACGCGATCCCGACCCCCTATGCTTATCGTTCGCCGCTGGCCAGCGACGACGAAGACTGGTGGAAGCCGCTGCTCGAGCTCGCGTTCGACGTTCTGGACCGGCAGTGCACAGATAACCTCGCGGCAGTCATCGCAGAGCCGCTGATCAGCGCCGGCGGCGTGATCGAGTTGCCCAAGGGATATCTCGGCGCGCTACAAGCCAAGCTGCACGAACGGGGGGCGTTGCTCATCCTCGACGAGGCGCAAACCGGGCTCGGCAAGCTCGGAACGATGTACGCCTATCAGCAGGAAGACGTCGTGCCCGACATCTTGACCTTGTCCAAGCATTTCGGCGGGGGCATCGCGATCAGCGCCATGATCACCTCGGACGACATCGAGGCAAGAGCGACCGCGGGCGGACTCAACTTTGGGCACTCGCATTCCTCGGACCCGATCGGTTGTATCGCGGGACTGGCGAGCCTCGAGGAAATCCGCGCGAGCGGCCTGGCGCAACGGGCGGTCGAGATCGGCGCCAATTGGCGCGCGCGCATGCTCGCCCTGCAACAACGCTATGAGCTGATCGGCGACGTACGGGGGCGCGGGCTGATTCAGGGCATCGAACTGGTGCGCGACCGTCGCACAAAAGAGCCGGCCCGGGACGAAGCAAACCAGATATTCGGGGTTTGCCTCCAAGAGGGCCTCCTGTTTTCGGTGCGCGGGCAGCACGGCAACGTCATTCGATTCGTGCCGCCGTTCAGCACCACGGACGCACAGATCGACCAAGCGGCGGACATCCTGGAGCGCGCGATCCGGCAGGTGAGTTGAGGCGGCGATGAAGATTCAAGTCTTCTCCGACTATGTATGTCCCTATTGCTTCTTGGCGGAGCAGCCGCTCAACGATGCGATCGACGCCGTCGCGAGCGATGGCAACGCCATCGACGTGGATTGGCTGCCGTTCGAACTCCGGCCGCACCCAACCCCGACGTTAAAGCCCGAGGGCGATTACCTTCAGACCGCATGGCAGCAATCGGTCTTCCCGTTGGCGCAGCGTCTGGGGGTGCACATCGTGTTGCCGCGGGTTTCACCCCAACCCCACACACGGCTCGCTTTCGAGGGATCGCTAATCGCCAAGAATGAAGGCAAGGCCCGCGAATACAATCACCGCATGTTCACGGCGTTTTTTCAGGATGAATTGGATATCGGCGATGCGAACGTGCTGGCCGCGCTCGCGGAGGAAATTGGCTTGGATCGGGACCGCTACGAACAGGACTTGGTCGCGGGCACCTATCGAGAGGCCTGCGGCAAGCTGCTGCGCCACGCCACCGAGACCGTGGGCGTCAGCGCCGTGCCCACGTTCGCCATCGGCCGACGCATGATTCCCGGGCTGGTGTCGAAAGCATCCCTCGAGACGGCGATTCGCGAGGAAATTGCCAAAGAGCTCTGACCCAGGGCGCGGTCACCGCACCTCGACGACCAACCGGCATTTTGCGTTCCACTCTCCGACCAGCGGGCCCATTGCATGCGCCGATTTCAAACGCCGATTGTCATCCTCGTCTGCGCCGCCCTGGTCATCTTCGTGAGCCTCGGACTGAGGAACAGCTTCGGCCTGTTCTTGAGCCCCATTAGTCAGGATCTCGGGCTGCCGCGCGAGACCTTCGCCATGGCCATCGCCTTGCAGAATCTCACATGGGGGCTGAGCCAGCCGTTCTTCGGGATGGCGGCGGACCGCTACGGCGCCGCGCGGGTGGTCGTGCTGGGTGCGGTGTTCTACGCCGGCGGGCTGGTTGTCATGGCCTTTGCCGGCGGGCCGCTAGAAATGCACCTCGGTATCGGCCTGCTGATCGGCCTGGGGCTCAGCGGGGCCGGATTCGCGGTGGTGCTGGGTCCGGTCGGCCGGGCATATTCACCGCGGAAACGTAGCCTGGCGCTCGGCATCGCGAGCGCCGGCGGCTCGGTCGGTCAGCTTTCGTTCGCCCCCGTCGGGCAAGCCCTGATCAACGGCTTCGAATGGTCCGGCGCACTGCTGATCTTTGCCCTGGCCGCGGCGCTGATCGTTCCCTTCGCGGCAGGCCTCGCGGGCCGGCCCACGACGACAGCGCACGATACCGAACAAGGGTTCGGTGCGGCGCTGATCGAAGCGGGCCGACACCGGGGCTACTGGTTGCTCAACGGCGGTTTTTTCGTCTGCGGCTTTCACGTCACCTTCATCGCCACCCACTTGCCGAGTTACATCGGCGACCATGGTCTCGCCACCATGCTGGGCGCGACCGCGCTTGCCGTCATCGGGTTCTTCAACATTATCGGCACGTTGCTGGCGGGATTTCTCGGCGGGCACTATCGCAAGAAGTATCTGCTGAGCGGCCTGTACCTCGCCCGCGCCGTCGCGATCGGGGGCTTCATGCTGGCGCCGGTGTCGGAACTCTCCGTCCTGAGCTTCGCCGCCGCCATCGGCTTGCTCTGGCTCGGCACGGTGCCGCTCACCAGCGGACTGGTGGCGGAGATCTTCGGCACCCGCTATCTCGCCACGTTGTTCGGCATCGTCTTTTGCAGTCATCAAATTGGCGCGTTTTTCGGCGCTTGGCTCGGGGGCTATATGTTCGACCTGACCGGTTCCTACGACCAGGTCTGGCTGATGGCGATCACGCTAGGCCTGCTCGCAGCCATTCTGCATTGGCCGATTGCAGACAAGCCAATGCCCAGGTTGCTGCGCGAAGAGGCGCCGGGTCGGAGCGGAGTGCGCGAATCTTGATAATCAACAAATTGAAGTGCCGAGCGCCATCAATCGCGACCGGACCAGTCGAATTCTAGGCCCGCAGGGAGGCAAGAAAGATGTTGAAACCCCATGACCCCGCCGGCATCGCCGGACCATTCGGCCACTACAATCACGGAATCGAAATTGCGGCGGCAACCCGTTGGTTGCACGTCTCGGGCCAGGTCGGTGTGGACCCGGACGGCTCCGTGCCGGTGGGCATCGAGGCACAGACCGCTCGAGTTTGGGAGAACCTCTGCGCCGTTCTCGCTGAGGCCGGCATGGGTCCGCGGGACATTGTCAAGACCACGTCTTACATCATGGATCGCGCCCATGTCGGAGTGTTGGCGGAGCTGCGCAAACGCCACCTCGGAGATCACAAGGCGAGCTCCACGACGGTGCTCGTGTCCGGTTTGGTCAGACCTGAATGGCTGGTCGAGATCGACGCCGTGGCCGCGACAGCGTGACCGATATTGCGGTGCGATCCCGGTCACCGCGGAACATTCGGGCATCGCGCCGATCGCTCACCTGCTATTTCGACAATATTGACAAACCTAAGCGCAGGGGTCAGAGAGGGGAGGTTCACAAGGGGTGAAGGCTGATCGATTCGAATCCGAGACACGTTAATGTAAACTGATAGCTGTGGCTTGGCGCCGGCAGGTGCCACGAGCAGGCTGATCCTGAGGATATTGTCGAAGTTAGAGTTCGAGAGCAGTTCACGACGAGCCAGTCTCGGTGCTCGTCTCGAAAAGGAGCGTTGAATGGCTGACAAGGAGGAAGCCGGGCAACAAGTCCTCGACGCGCTCACAAAGAAACTCGAAAAACGCTTCCACCGGGAAACACGTATCCGAGGCGCCGGTGCAAATCCATGGATGATCTTGCAGAACCTGGTGGAACAGGAAGCGCGCAACCTGGAGGAGCAGGAAGAAAAGAACCGTGACTCCGGCAATACGGAGGTTGCCGACGTGTTCGAGACGGTGCGCAAGCAGCTCTTAAAGAACGTGCACCGCGAACTCATGGACCGCTTGGCGTCATAGACCGGGGCAGGTGCCAGAAGCTAGTGGATAGAATCCACTAGTCTCGTCGGTCGGGCCGCCTCAGGGTGTCAGAATCAATTTCCCGAAAAAATCTCGTTCGGCAACCAGGGTGGCTGCGGCCTGGGCCTCGCGCATCGGCAGGACCGCATGAATCGCGGGTCGTAATTTGCCGCGGGCGACCAACTTTAGAACATGGGCCACCTCGCGCCGCGAGGCATAGTGACTGCCCTGCAGCGTGATGTGCTTGCGAAACAACTCGATTACATCCAGCTCGACGCGCTCGCCCCGATGTGCCCCACAGGTAATCAGGCGGCCGGCGCGCCGCAAGGCCTGGAGGCTTTTTGTCAAAACCTCGCCACCGACGGATTCCAGCACCAGATCCAGGCCCTTGCCGCCCGTAAGCCGCAGCGCCTCGTCGCGAAGGTCGTGCGTTTCATAATTAATGACATGATCGGCGCCAAGTTGCCTGGCCCGGTCGAGCTTGGCATCGGATCCGGCGGAGGCGATGACCGTGGCGCCATGGAGTTTGGCGATCTGCAGCGCCGACGACCCGACCCCGCCGCCGACAGCGTTGACCAGAACGTCCTCGCCCGCCTCGATTCGCCCGAGCGTGACCGCCATATGCCAGGCCGTGCTGAAACAAATGAGCGACGCCGCGGCATCCTCGTAAGAGAGCCCGTCGGGCAGCGGCAATAGGTTGACCGCGTCGCTGGTGGCGTATTCGGCGAAACAGCCGGGTATGGTGACACCCTTGAGCCGGCCCTCCAGACAAATGCCGTCGAGCCCGCTCAGGCAGGTCCGGCATTTGCCGCAACATTGAAAGCCGTTGATCGCGACACGATCACCAACCGCGATATCGCGCACCCCGGGCCCGAGCTCAGCAACGTCGCCGACGCCCTCGACGCCCAATATGTGCGGAAAGTCGTGGGTAATTCCGGATGTCCCCTCGCGGATGTCGTGGTCGAAATGATTGACCCCCGCGGCCCGAATCCGGACCAACACTTCCCCGGCCGCGGGCTTCGGCGTTTCGATATCCTCGTAGCGCAATTTCTCGACGCCGCCATACCCGTGAATAACGATCGCTTTCATGCCCCGGTGCCCTGCTCTTGTAGCTAGTGGATAGCTGACGATAACTTGCCATCACGCACAAATCATCGCCTACTCGTGGCGGCAACCTCGGGTGCACGGAGACCGCGAATGTTTTACGAAACCAAGGACAATCGGCACGGCCTGCCCCACGACCCGTTCAAGAGCTGCATCGTACCCCGCCCTATCGGATGGATATCGACGATTAGCCGTGACGGCGTCGTCAATTTGGCGCCATACAGTTTTTTCAACGGCATCGCCTCCGACCCACCGATGGTCATGTTCTCAAGCAACGGGCTGCAACCGCATGGCCCGAAGGACACCGTGACCAATTGCGAAGAGACCGGCGAATTCGTCGCCAACGTCGCGATCTGGACCCTCCGCGAGAAAGTTAACGTCAGCTCCGCGCCGGTTCACTCAGAGGTCAATGAATTCGAACTCGCGGAGCTCGAAACCCTACCGTCGCGCCTGATCAAACCGCCTCGCGTCAAGGCCTCGCCGATCCATATGGAGTGTCACTACCACCAAACCGTGGAGCTTCCGAGCGACGACCCGGAGCAGCGCAACGCGATGGTCATCGGGCATGTGGTCGGGATCCATATCGCGGACGACATTCTCACGGACGGCCTCGTCGACGTGGCGAAATACCGACCGATCGCGCGGCTCGGCTATATGGACTATGCAACGGTGGATTTCGTCTTCTCGATGCGGCGCCCCACGTCTTAGCCGGTGGGGCCGGTGAAAGCCGAACCACGAAGTGGCGGTGCGGCAGGCCGGCGCTCAGGTTGCCGTTGACCTCGTCCCCCGAATAGCCGAACATTTCTCGTCGCTCGACGCGGATGTCGTCGGGCAGCGCCGCGTCGAAGGCGGCGACCAAATCAGCGGGCGCACCATCATCCTAAACCACCGATTACCGCGCCCAACTGGCCCCTTGCCAAGGCCCAAGATGCTTGTCACGAAGATCACGACTCTCTGCCCGCTCCGGTGGCGCGCCCGTGTGGCGCCGAACTCTCCCGAAGCCGGTCGCGGCACGGTTGGGCACGACGGTGCCCTGTATTGCCTGTTGACGATCGCGCTCGCTCTCCTGTTATGGCCCGGTTTGGCTATGGCCGAGATCACGGGCAAGCCGCAAATCGCCAATGCGGATACGCTCCAAATCGCGGGCCACGTGATCCACCTCCATGGCGTCGACGCCCCCGGGTCGTCGCAGACCTGCCGGGCGAACGGGGAGGATTGGCGGTGCGGTATGGCGGCCGAAAATGCGCTGGCCTTCTTTATCGCCAAGAACTGGGTGACCTGCGTGGAGCGAGGCCTCGATACCTACGGCGAGATAATCGCCGTCTGCTACGCGGGCGGTGTGGGCGGACCCGATCTCGGCCGCTGGCTGGTCCAACACGGCTGGGCCGTCGCTGACCGCTCTCCCGACTACGCAACGGAGGAAGCGGCGGCGCGCGCCGCCGAAAGCGGGATCTGGCGCGGAAAATACGTACCCACTTGGCGCTCAACGGAGCCGGGCGAAGCCCCGGCACCGCAACTTTTGTTGACCCTGAGTGGGTCGCCCGGGGTCGGCTTTGCAGGCGACTGCACCCTGAAGACCCGCCAAGGCGAGCAGACGCTGAGGCTCGACGGCGTCGTTCCCGCACAACAGGCGCTCGCCGGATACGGATTGTCTTGCCGCGTCTCCAAGGTGGGCGGCGACGGAAAGCTCGTCATCGAAATCAGTAAGGGGGGCGGCGCCATAAGCCGATCGACGATCCAAGGACACAGCGGAACGGCCGTGATATCCGTACGATAATCTGCCGCGTCGCCTCGAGGAGCGATCGACGGGCGGCTAGAGGTCGTGGATGGTCGGTGCCGATTCCTCGATCTGCTTGATCTTGTCGATGCCGCTTTTCATGTGCGACATGATGAATTCGGCGCGCTGCAGCGGACCACTGCCGGTCCCGCCGATCTTGTTTTGCCAAAGATCCATTTTGACCGACATCCCGCAGAGCACGCCGCCAACCGTGGAATGATGGTTTTCGATGAGCGTTCTGACCCGGTGGAACTCACTGGCCGAAAGATTGTCCCACATGGACTGGGAATGGTTGTCGAAACTCTCGAAGCGGCCCGCGATCGAGGCCGAGATATCGGTCAAGCGCTCTTCCATAAAGACGCAAGTCTTCATCAGCGCGACATCGTGTCGCATTTGATAATTGTCTTTCAGCTCATGCATGGCCTCGATGAATTCC
>JAUVWK010000289.1 GCA_030604165.1 Alphaproteobacteria bacterium
ACCTCGGCCGCCGGCGTCGCCGCCATGGCCGCCGCCGGCACCGTGGCCGTGCTGCTGCCCGGCGCCTACTACACGCTCGGCGAAAGCCGCCCGCCGCCGGTGGCGGCGCTGCGCGAACGCGGCGTGGCGATGGCGGTTGCGAGCGACTGCAATCCGGGCTCCTCGCCCGCGCTCTCGCTGCAGCTCATGCTCAACATGGCCTGCACGCTGTTTCGCCTGACCCCGGAAGAGGCGCTTGCTGGCCTGACCCTCAACGCCGCCCGCGCGCTCGGCTTGGCCTATGACCGCGGCACGCTGGCGCCCGGCCTACGGGCCGACCTCGCGCTGTGGGAGATCGGCCACCCGGCGGAGCTCGCCTATTGGCTCGGCCGCAACGCCTGCGCCGGCACGGTCAAGGACGGCGAGCCGGCGGGTGAAACGACACCGCCAGCGGCGCGGCGTTCCCCAGCGGCGGCAGGGTGAAACGATCACCGTCCTGGTCGGCTTTTGGCGCCAGCGGCTCGCCCGCGAATTGAGCCGACGCGATACGCGCGGCGGGCACGCTCGGCAAGGCCGCCCAACGCGCCGCGCCCTCGCCCGCCGGCACCTCGACCGCCAAGCCCGCTTCGTCCCAGGCGAACTGGCGGAAGCAGCCGACGATGGCGCTGCGAAAGACCGGCCGGCCATCGAGTTGGAGCGTGAGTTGGCCGGCCTCGGCTTCGTCGCCGCGTGCGGTGGCCATGCACGCCAGCATCTCGCCGTCGAGCGCCAGCAGGCTGTTGAGCGCCACGTCCTCGCAATCGAGCGTGCCGGCGGCCTCCGCCAAGACCGCCTCGTCGTGCACGGGCGACTTGTCCATCATGGATTCGTTCTTGGCGCCGAGCTTGGTGCCGCGATAAAGCCCCTCGCCCACCGGCGACGTGCCGTATTCGAGCAGGCCGTTGCCGTTGCCGTCGCGCACCAAGCGCGACCTGCGATTGCTGGCTGCAATCGTAGCGTAGGGAGATCGTGGGAGACAAGAATGGTGGGAAGAAAGCCGGCTCGCGGCTACGGCGATACCGCCCTCAGTCGGATGGGTGGTGCTTCGGGTCGCTCGACCCCGAAAAGACCTGGCCGCGAGGCTTTAGGACTGCTGCTCGACGTCCAGCTCCATCGGCGTCCAGTTGTCGCCGGCCGCGGTAATGCAGCTCCAACCGTTGGTCAGCGAGACCAGGACGGTCCAACTGCCCTTCTTGCTGACGAAAAGCTCCAACACCGTCTGACCGCGGTTGCCGAGGCCAACGCCGACGACCTTCTCCGAGAAGTCGTTCTCGAGCTTTTCGACAACGTCGGCATGGGGCAGGCATTGATACCGCGCTTGAGCCGAGCCTTGCTGCTGCTGAGCCTGCGCGAGCGCCGGCACGGTCAGAAAGGCCGCGAACAGGAACAAGACCATCAATCGTTTCATCGCATAACCCCGTTCAGAACAAACGCAATGCCCGTCTCTATTTATTCTTGGCCAAATTTCGTCAGCACCACATTAGGCTGCATATGCCAAAGAAATAGTTAACGTTTCGCCTTTCCAATACCCGGTGCGAGGGTCTCCCACGGCCGCTTCTTGTCATCGTGAGCGGCTCGGCGATTGGCGTGAGATCGCGGTCGAGCCAACGGATCGATTCCGTAATTATCTGACATCAATAGAAAAAATCTCGCGCGGCGGACACCGCGAGAAATTCTCGGGCGCCAGTAACCACTTGTTAAGGGGATTTAACGTAGTGTTAACCCTAACAAAACCGCGCCGGGAGATCCCGCAAATGTCTGCCAATCGTGTTCTCGGACGCCGTCCCCGTGTGGGCCGGCCCGCCGGCATCGCTTGTCGCCGATCAGGTCTGGACCAATCCTGTCGGACGGCGCCTCACCGGCAGGTCAGGGGCCTGCTGTTGGCGCTCGGCGCGGCCGCGGTGCTGGCGCTGAGCGGTTGCATCTCGCCGTCCTACGTCGACAGGGGGCAAGAGCAATCCGGCGAAACCGAAGTCGGTGGGCAAAACGGCGCGCCCAACCATATCGTCCGCGCCAGCTACACCCAGGAAAATGGTGGGGCGCAAATCACGGCGCGGGATTGGTCCGCCGGGCGGGCGCGTTACGCGGTACACAGCCCCGTCACTTCGGATCTCCAGTCCACGATGATGAACCTGGTGGTCTATCAAACTCACAAGGCCTACGAAGAAACGCCGCCCCAATGTGTCGCGGTGCTGCCGTTCAAATCCACGCTGACCGGCAGCGGCGAGCAGGCTGTCGAGCGCGAGCAGCTCGAGCTGGTGCGCCGCGCCTTCTACGGCCAGCTCGCGCCCCAAAGCAAACGCGACATCGAACTGTCGCGCATCGATTTCGTCCTCGCCGAGATGGCGGAGCCCGACCGCGACGATTATCGGCTGGTCGGGCGGCAGCTGGCCTGCGATTCGCTGCTGGTCGGCACGGTCCTGAGCTATGGCTCCAATTTCTTCGGCCTTTATTCCAGGGTCGCGGTGGGCGCCGAGGTCCGGCTGGTGCGCGTCGAAGACGGCGTCGTGCTGTGGGAGGGTCGGCATGTCGCGCAAAGCCACGGCGGAGAAATTCCCATTTCCCCGGTCGGCCTGGTGCTGAGCGTGTTGAACGCGTTCACCAATATGCGCGAAGAACAAATCTACCGGGTCACCAACGATCTCGCTTGGCGCCTGGTCAACACCATCCCGGACAACGGGCCGCTGGATCCGGATCAAGCCTACCCGGCCGGCAAACCCGACACGGACGAGCAACTCCTGGTCCTGAAAAACTCGCCCAATGGCGACTTTCGGCGGGTCACCGCCCGGGCGCTGAACTTGCGCGCCGGCCCCGGAACGAACTACCCCGTGCGCCGCAAATTGCGCCGCCACGACTTGGTGAGAATCGTCGGCACACCCATGAATCTAGGCTTCGTGCCGGTGGCGACGATCGACGGACAGGTCGGCTTCGTCGCGGCGAATTATCTGTCCGATTAGGGGATAAAATCCGCTAGGCGGCACCCCGCCCAAACGGCGCCCGCCTATTTGTGGCGGCCCGCTATTTGTGACGGCCCGCTATTTGTGACGAAAGGTGATGCGCCCCTTGGACAGATCGTAGGGCGTCATCTCGACATCGACCTTGTCGCCAACGAGCACGCGGATGCGGTATTTGCGCATCTTTCCCGCCGGCCGCGCCAAGATCTCGTGGCCGTTTTCGAGCCGCACCCGAAACATGGTGTCGGGCAGCTTCTCGGTAACGGTACCGGAGAATTCTAGTAGTTCTTCCTTCGCCATTCCTTCGCCATTCCGCCGCTATTCCGCGTTCACATGCTGCCGGGTTGTAACATGAATTCGGCCGCCGCGCGAACCGTCTCGTGACCTAATTCAAGCGCCCGAGCCCACCGGGGCATTTCAAAGCGGCCACGGTCGCTCTACGATGGTCGCTCTACGATCGGCGTATCCGGCTTCCCGACCGGTGGCTTCGAAGCTTCGAAGAGGTGCCGCGTTGCTAGGCTATGACGAGATCGATCGGGCGCTGCGTGCACGTGGCCTTGCGCCGCGGGGCGCGTTTCATCCCGATCCGGCGGATGGCGTGCCCGCGCTGCCGGATGGCCGCGCCAGCGCGACGCTGATATTGGCGGGCAACGCCGGCCCGGAGATGTGGGAAGCGTTCCGAGAATCGCGGCCGGCGGCGGCGCATGCGCTCGCAAATCCGCTCGATGCCTGGTCACGGCGATGTTTGGGGGCGCTCGGCCGCGAATTCGGCGCGACGGCGCTGTTTCCCTTCGGCGCTCCGCCCCATCTTCCGTTTCAGCGCTGGGCGCAACGCGCCGAGTCGGTGCATCCCTCGCCGCTCGGCCTTCTCATCCACCCGGACTACGGGCTCTGGCACGGCTATCGCGGCGCGCTGGCGTTCGGCCACGCCCTCGCCCTGCCGCCTCGCGAGCAACGCCCCAGCCCCTGCGAGGCTTGCACCGAAAAGCCCTGCCTCGCCGCCTGCCCGGTCGGCGCGTTCGGCGCGGACGGCTACGACGTGGCGGCTTGCGTCGGCTATCTGGATGGCGCGCGCGGCGGCGATTGTCTGGCCGCCGGCTGCGCCGCGCGGCGCGCCTGCCCGGTCGGCCGCGGCTACCGCTACGGGCCGGCGCAGGCACGCTTTCACATGGCCGCCTTTCTCGAGGCGCGACGGTAAGGCGGCAGAATCGGGCTGAAAATGTGTGGCAAAAATGCATCACTTCGCGCAGTTCACAAATGGCGCTAATTCGTTCGCAAACTATCGGGTTGGAGTAAGCGGGTTGTTTCAATTATAATTCTTTGGTTAACGACCGTGCATGTATGCACCGCCAATCCGCGAAAGCGCACGCGACGATTGGCGGTGTGAGCGATACGAGTGAAATATCGCCGAGCTGTCAACGGACAATTCGTGATTCGGAGGGTTTCGCAGCCATGAAAAAAATACGAAACGCGGCCGCTGCCGCCGCGGTCGGTG